>NZ_JBAVFI010000129.1:0-1795 GCF_049588175.1 Mesobacillus sp. | reverse complement strand
TTTTGGAGGAGTCTACGCGCCTTCCACTACAATCAACAGGTTTTAAAAAACAACATTGAGGCTTTAACAGAGCCTAATTTTTAGCTGTCTCCAATCAACAAGTAACTAAATCAACAACAGCCCTTTTTTTAGCTGAAGGGCTTATAGGGCCAAAGTATTTTGTTTGTCATGTGGTATATACTCACAAGGAGTATAGAAAGGAGTTCCCATTGTCCGGTATTTTTACAAAACGATTCATCTTCATAACATTGATTGTCATGCTTGTAGCTGCAGGGCTATACGTTATCCTGCCGGTATCTATCCCGCTTATTGTTGCTCTGATCACAGCTCTTTTTCTTGAACCAGCGGTTGTGTATTTCCAGAAAAAATTCAAGATAGGGCGCCGTCTCTCTGTACTCGGCATCTTTCTATCATTTGTTTTGCTTATGGTAGTTACCGGTTACTTCCTAACCACGACTGCAGTAACAGAAGCAATAGACCTTATCGAGAACACGCCAGTATACATAAATGAAATAACGAATGCCTGGTACAAAGCAGAAAATAGTTTTGTGGAAGCAGCTAATGATCTTCCTAAGGAAGTAGTTATTGAAATCAGCGACCGGGCTGAGGAATTTTTGAATAAGCTCAAAAATGACATGATTGCCTTCATTAATATAAACAATTTGAAGGCATTGCTGACCTATATCCCTAACTTTCTGATTAGTTTCCTTGTCTACTTGATTGCATTATTTTTGTTCTTGCTTGAATTACCAGCATTAAGACAAGGTGTGTACAGTCACTTAACTGAGAAAACGGCTGACAAGGTCCACTTTATGACTTCAAGGCTGTCATATGTCGTATTTGGATTTCTAAAAGCTCAATTTCTGGTCAGCGTCATCATTTTCATAGTATCTTTGATTGGCTTGCTCTTCATTGCGCCGGAATATGCTATTGTCATGTCTGCTATCATATGGGTGATTGATTTTATTCCGCTCATCGGTTCAATCGTCATATTGGCACCGTGGTCCATTTTCCACCTTGCTACAGGCAATATTGCGCTGGGAACCCAGTTGGCAGTCCTGGCAGTCATTTTATTAATCATCCGCCGCACAGTGGAGCCAAAGGTAATGGGAAGCCATATCGGCCTTTCACCACTGTCAACACTGATCGCCATGTATCTTGGCTTAAAGCTGTTCGGCATCCTAGGCTTCATCATCGGTCCACTGATCCTTATTGGATTCAACTCAGCTAAAGAAGCAGGCATAATAAAAATGAAATTTAAAATATAGCTAAATAAACCCGGGCGCTTTAGGTGCACCCGGGTTTTACATTGTATTTACTATTGTGGCGGCATGTCAGGTTTTACACTCTTTAGCCTCATGCCTTATAAAAACGTGCTTTATAGCAGACAAGATGTCAAATGAGCCAGATTAGAAGAAATCATAGAAAAAAGGCTTGAATGGAGGAATCAATTTCTCCAACTCTTGTACCTCATCATAATTACCTTGGATCATATCCATTTCAAACAACTCCAATGGCCGCTTATAACCAAATAGCATGGCAGTAAGAGAGTTCACATTAAGATTCAATCCTCTCTGCGGCGGCTTTACACAAGAACTTCCTTCTTTAACAGGATAGAATTTAACCCCTTCCCCTCCAATTAAAAAGGTTCCGCTGTTCCATGGTGCAATAGAGTCTTCTAAATGTAAAAAGACTTTACTGCCATCATTATTGAAGGGATAGGACTCTATTGCTTTTTCAGCATTTACAATCCTACCCATAAAGTATGGATATACTTCTGTTTTTATCTTAGGCA
>NZ_JBAVFI010000128.1:0-4687 GCF_049588175.1 Mesobacillus sp. | reverse complement strand
GTGGATAAGTCTTTGAATGAGGCGGTTTCAGCACTCGAAGCCAGCCTGAAAAACGAAAAGTTTGGTGTTCTATGGTCTCTGAATATGAAGGAAACTCTTGCTGGCAAAGGTGTAGAACTTGATGGGGATTACATAATCCTTGAGGTCTGCAATCCGCATGAGGCGAAGCGGGTTCTTGAGAAAAGCCCGCTTGTGAGCTATTTCCTGCCATGTAAAATTGTTGTATACAAGGAGAATGGATCAACAAAGGTTGGCCTTCCAAAGCCTACTGAATTGATTAAACTCGTTGAAGATGAAGAACTGCAGGCTATTGCTGCAGACATTGAGAAAAGATTGATAGGTGCAATTGACAGCCTGTAATAAAGCATTAAAAAGCCCAAGGATTGAATCCTTGGGCTTTTCATATGTTAAAAAATAGCGTTTAAGATAAAGTAAGAAATTGCCGCAACAGTTGCAGAAATTGGCAGCGTGATAACCCAGGTAATGATCATGCGCTGGGCAGTTGTCCATTTAACACCCTTGACTCTGTGTGCAGTACCTACCCCAAGGATTCCAGAAGAAATAACGTGGGTAGTACTTACTGGCAAGTGGATAAATGTAGCTCCGAAAATAACCATCGCTCCTGTTAAATCTGCTGCTACTCCATTAACAGGACGGATTTTCATGATGTTGCCGCCAACGGTTTTAATGATTTTCCAGCCGCCGACTGAGGTACCAAGACCCATAGCGATCGCACATGACAATTGAACCCAGAATGGTATGTCATCTGTTGAATGAAAACCATTTGCGATCAGTGCCATGGTGATGATTCCCATCGCTTTCTGAGCATCATTCGTCCCATGGGTGAACGATTGCAATGCTGCTGTTCCTATCTGGAAATATCGGAAATTCCTGTTTGTCTTGGCAAGATTATTATTTTTAAAAACTACCTTAAAAATGCTGTAAATGACGTATCCGATTACAAATGCAAGAAGCGGTGAAAAAATCAAAGCCTGGATAATCTTGAGGAAACCTGTGTAATTAAGGGCATCAAGTCCTGCTGCTGCTATCGCTGCTCCTGCAATTGAACCAATGATGGCATGCGACGAACTGCTTGGGATACCATAATACCAAGTCAAAAGATTCCAGAAAATAGCCGCGATTAACGCTGCAAGGATTACGAGTGAACCATTTTGTAAAGTGAACGGATCCACAATGTCTTTAGTAATTGTTTTTGCTACTCCAGTAAATGTCATTGCACCAACAAAGTTCATGATGGCCGCCATAAGGATTGCATGGCGAGGCTTCAAAGCCTTGGTGGACACTGATGTGGCGATGGCATTAGCGGTGTCATGAAAACCGTTGATAAAGTCGAATGCCAGGGCAAAGATGACAATTAATGCTGTTATGATAAAAACTACATCCATTTTTCAGGCTCCTTACGCGTTTTTCATGACAATGCTCTCAAGGGTGTTTGCAACATCCTGGCAGCTGTCTGCGATTTCTTCAAGACCTTCGTAAATTTCTTTGAACTGAATAATTCGGATTGGGTCTTTTTCCACTGAAAATAGATGCTTAATTGATTGGCGAAGTACACCATCACATTTAGATTCAAGATCCTTAATTCGGATAGCATGTTCTCTGATCTGCTTTAATTTTTTTGTTGTCAGCAGCTGTACTGCTTGTTCGATTTCGAAAGAAGCACTCTTGATTGCTGCAACGAACTGCAGCATGAAGTCATCTGCTTTTGTAATTGAGTACATATCGAATAGGTTAGCGCAGTGCTCCATTCCATCAAGAACATCATCCATGCTCATTGAAAGGGCTAGAATATCTTCTCTTTCAATAGGTGTGATGAAGGCGTTGTTCAATTCCATGATGACTTCATGCATCATGTTGTCACCTTTTGTTTCCATATCCTTCATTTTTTCAGTGAAAATCTTTAAATCGCTTGCATTGTTAAGCTTGAAATCAGCAAAATATTCACTGCTTTCCTTTAAATTCACTGAAATGTCCGTAAGCAAGCCTGCGAATTTGTCTTTTTTCCTGAAAACCATAGTGTAACCCCCACGTTTATCCAAATAAAATATTTTAGAGCGAAATTAATTTTATCTGAAAGCTGTCGAAATATGAAGATGTTTGATGAAAAATTTACAAAATCTTAATATTAGCTATGTTTTTCTTTTTACAATTTACGATCGGTTAATAATTCTTACCTTTTTTGAAGGAATTGTAAACGATTTTATGCAGTTAAGTCCAATTAATAAAAAAATGGCTTAACCGCTGTTTAGGACAAAATTTTGCCGGGAAATGACCGAATATCAGCAATGCTTCAAGAAGAAAACTTCGGCCCATAAGCCGTTAATATAGATCAGCGGCTGCCTGGTTGGACAGCCGCTTTTAATTGTGTTCGGCTGCCTTCGTGGATAAAATAAAATGGAAGGAGGGAGATCATGGCTACGATTTTTGATAAAGTGGTTTTACATAATGGAGTGGAAATTCCGGCTTTCGGTCTAGGAGTGTATAAAGTAGAAGAGGGCAGCCAGATTGAGGAAACAATCCAGAAGGCGTTAGATTTAGGGTATCGTCTCATTGATACAGCCTCGTTTTACATGAATGAGGAGGGTGTTGGAAGGGCAATTCGCAACAGCGGTATACCAAGAGAAGAATTGTTTATTACAACAAAGGTATGGAACTCTGACCAGGGTTACGATTCAACTTTGAAGGCATTTGAGACAAGCATGGAAAAGCTCGGTCTTGATTATCTGGACCTCTATCTCGTTCATTGGCCGGTGAAAGGCCAATATATTGAAACGTGGCGTGCTTTGGAGAAACTATATAGAGAAGGCAGGGTTAAGGCAATCGGGGTGAGCAATTTTAAAATACACCATCTCGAAGACTTGCTTATGCATAGCGAAGAGAAGCCTGTAGTCAATCAGATCGAACTGCACCCACTGCTTTCACAGGAAGAGTTGCGTGAATATTGCCAGCGGCACAATATCCAGGTAGAGGCATGGTCTCCTCTTGCAAGAGGAAGGTTCCTTGATGAACCGGTTCTAAAAAAAATAGCTGACAGCCATAATAAATCATCTGCACAAGTAATATTAAGATGGCATCTTCAAAATCAAATCATTGCTATTCCCAAATCGGTCACACCATCAAGGCTAAAAGAAAATGCTAAAATTTTTGATTTTGAATTAACTCAAGCAGAGATGGAAATGATCGACGCTCTAAATCAAAATCAGCGTTTTGGGGCAGATCCTGATAATATTGATTTTTAAACCTGATATGAGAATCCACTATTTATAGTCAACTATTTTGTACTGGGTGCAATCATTACTGTGGGCGGAAATCCATATAGTACACCGGTAACTGTTGGTCAGGATGGAAAAATGGCTGAAGATGTTGAAACTGCCATAAAGCATTAGTCTGTAGGTGGTGGCAATCCGCGTGGCCGGATGGGCTAAACAGGGGTTAAATAAAATATTTATTCTTTTTCGGGCTGAAGTTTAATCAGCCCGTTTTTTATTTTTAAATTTGGATACATTAAAAATAAGAGTTGAAACTGCTGCATGGACAAAATGCTTTTCGGAGCAAATTTAATACCTTCAGGTTTTAACTTCTGTTATAGGTGGTAATGTAGGTGTACAAGCAGCAGCAACAAGGATGGACGGCAGTTCATTCCTAGAATCACTGCTTGGAAGGCTGCAGAAAAAAACTTGGTTTAAGAACATCGGTAAAGAGGTAAGTTAAGATTAGAGCAAGCTGAAATGCTCCCGGGAAGCAAACAATTTCAGTGCAGCCTAATTTTAATAATCACTGCAGTTGAACTCTTTGAAAAGGGTGTAAAACCCCTTAGCACTTCTACTACTTGATAACATTACATCTACAATTTTAAGGAGGAAAAACAAATGATGAGTTTTCTTTGGGCATTAATTATTGGTGGTATTATTGGATGGTTAGCAGGATTAATCCTTGGAAGAGATATTCCAGGTGGAGTAATTGGTAACATTATCGCAGGTTTTGTTGGTGCTTGGATTGGACAAGCAATCCTAGGAGATTGGGGTCCGGTAGTTGCTGACTTTGCAATTGTCCCAGCACTGATTGGTGCAATTGCATTAGTATTCATTGTCAGCCTTGTAATGCGCAGCATGCGTAAAGCTGACCGTCATTAATAAGAAAAAAATCCTTCCGAATTGGAAGGATTTTTTTTTTTGACCGCAAGTACTTTGAAATCAAGAACGGAGCCGGAAACATTTACCGGCTCCGTTTTTTTAGATATCGTAAGGATTTATATTAAAGAAAATTGGCGGCTGGTCGATAAAAGGTGCATGGCATATGATTTTTTCCTGTGTAAACGGATGGAACAATTCGAGTTTGACTGCATGCAATGCCTGTCGATTAAAATCTGTGCTGCCTTCATATAGGGAATCTCCAGCAAGCGGATGGCCGAGATGACTGAAATGCACACGGATTTGGTGGGTTCTGCCAGTATCGAGTGAACATTGCAAAAGCGTCAAATCCTTTTGTTTGAATCGCTCTAAAACTTTAAAATGTGTGATGGCTTTTTGGCCAGTTTCTGACACTCTTCTTTTAGTTGGGTGATGACGGTCACGGCCGATTGGCTGATTTATTGTTCCTTTATTTTGTCGGATGATTCCGTCTGCAAGGGCAAGATAGGTTCTTTTAATTTGACGATCTTCAAGCA
>NZ_JBAVFI010000127.1:0-1894 GCF_049588175.1 Mesobacillus sp. | reverse complement strand
CATAAGCATGTTATGTTTTAAGAGTTTTTATTTGAAGCTAAAAAAGACTTGCCGTATTGGGCAAGTCCCAGACTGTAGACAAACTCGATGAAAATCGAGTTTGTCTATTTTTATGGCTTGTACAATTTGGACGTTGATTGGAACGTAGGGCACTCGCTTTCCTCGGGCGGTCGGGGAGCCTCCTCGGCTTTCGCCTGCGGGGTCTCCCCTAGACGCGCTTTTCCCGCAGGAGTCTCGTACCTTCCGTTCCAATCAACTTTGTCTTACCTTTAAGATAGAACACTTTTGCCTGGAGTCATTTTTGTTTTAAAATAGAAGTATTAAAACTTGAGGTGATGAGGATGCTTTCTAAACATGATTCTATTCAGCGAGATCAACTTGAAATGATTACTTTAGATCAACTGGTGCCACCGAACCATTTGGTTCGTAAAATGGAGGCTGCCATTGACTTCACTTTCATTTATGACTTGGTGAAAGATATGTATTCAGAGGTAGGACGCCCAAGTATTGATCCAGTTATTTTAGTTAAACTGACTTTCATTCAATATACCTTCGGTATTCGTTCCATGCGTAAAACGATTGAAGAAGTTGAAACTAATATGGCTTACCGTTGGTTCTTAGGCTATGGTTTCCATGATAAAGTACCTCCTACTCCACGTTCGGGAAAAATTATGAGCGACGCTTTAAAGATACAGACCTGTTTGAACAGATTTTCTATCGCATTTTAATGACAGCTGCTAATAAAAAGTTATTAAGTGCTGAACACGTTTTCGTGGATTCCACACATGTGAAAGCCAGTGCGAATAAACGGAAATTTGAAAAGAAAATCGTTCGTAAAGAAACACGAGCGTATCAAGGACGTCTTCAAGAAGAAATCAATCAAGATCGTGAAAACCATGGAAAAAAGCCTTTTCCACCAGATAAATTTGATAAAGAAGAGACCAAAGAGATTAAAGAAAGTACAACGGATTCTGAGAGTGGCTACTATGTGAAAGATGAACGAACAAAACAGTTTGCCTATTCATTCCACGCGGCCGCAGACCGCAACGGTTTTGTATTGGGAACGATTGTAACACCTGGGAATATACATGACAGTCAGATCTTAGAGCCACTAGTTGAACAAGTGATTGAGAAAGTTGGAAAACCGGAAGCCGTTGCCGCAGATGCAGCTTATAAAACACCAGCGATTACAAGCTACCTATTTAACAAAGAAATCATACCGGCTTTACCTTATACACGTCCTCGCACCAAAGAAGGATTTTTCCGCAAACAGGACTATGTATACGATGAACATTTTGATTGTTACCTTTGCCCTTCGGGCGAAACTTTAAAGTACTCAACAACAAATAAAGAGGGCTATCGCGAGTACAAATCGCCAAAACACATCTGTGCAACATGCTCATCATTATCACGGTGTACAGAAAGCAAAGACTGTCAAAAAGTGGTGACACGGCATATCTGGCAAACATATGTGGAAGAAGCAGATCATCTGCGTCATCATCAAGATGTAAAACCTATATATGCGAAACGTAAAGAAACGATTGAGCGTGTATTCGCAGATGCAAAAGAAAAGCATGGTATGCGTTGGACTACTTTAAGGGGACTTAAAAAATTGTCGATGCAGGCGATGCTTACTTTCGCTGCCATTAATTTAAAGAAGATGGCCAATTGGACATGGCAAGGTCCAAAAATGGCCTAACATAGTGGGCTCGTAGAGCCCCAATCTCTTAACTTTAGGCGAAAATTCAAAGAGAATTTCAAAAGGGGTTCGGAATTTTTTAATTCCGAACCCCTTTTGTCTACAAACTGAAATAAGCATCTAAATGATGCTTATTTTTTGGAAGGCATTCCATCCAACCTACCATGCAGGTGAATTTTCACCATAATATTAATA
>NZ_JBAVFI010000126.1:0-10748 GCF_049588175.1 Mesobacillus sp. | reverse complement strand
CTTCAACTGTATAATGGAACATGCTCATCTCTCCTCTCATTTAAAAAAGTACCTCTAATAAACAGATGATAAACCTATATAGGTATCATAAATATTGTGCCATATAAAAAAACCGCCGTACACAAATTTGCATCCCGGCGGCAGTATTGATGAAATCTCACCTTTCCTGAAGCTCTGAAATTTCCACAGTTGATCTTTCCTCCATAGGTCCTCGCAGATGAACCGTAGCAGTCCTCCCGTCTTCGTTGAGCTGGTCAATCCAAATCGAAGCTCCATTGTAAACAACATCAATCTCAGCAGATGATGATAGGATTTGTTTCACTCGCTTTGCATCCATGTTTTCCATACCTCCACAATCATTTTCCCCTCTATTTTTTCTTGAAGTATTTCTTTTTATTCAAGTCCCAGCAACAGTCTTCTTCTATTGGAAATATCTTTATAATTTTGCTTGTTAATTACCCTGAAACTAACATTAGTGCTAAAACCACAATGAACTTTACCAAAGCACTAACTTGAAAATTCTTTCTTTTACCCTGTTGATAATAATCTTAACGGAATGAAAATGAGTACGTTAAAATAGAAGATGACCTTCATTCAATTTTCTAAATGGATTTTGCAAACAAAAGGGGTTGAAATTATGCCTGATTGGTCTTATCATCCGATGTTTAAGCCCTGGCTTACACGTTTGCCTGGTAATTCAGGTCGTGAATTCATTCATAAAGGAATGTCCATGATTGCCAATATTCCTGGCGGGACTCATTTTATAGAATTTCTTGGTCATATGGCTCCCTCAGAAAAATTAACAAAGAACCTGTTCGGTCATGAATTCCAAAGCCCTGTTGGACTGAGTGGAATAATAGATCCCCAGCTTTCTGGAATCCAGGCATTTCCTCATCTCGGCTTTGGTTGCATTGAAGTCGGACCGGTAACATCCTTGCCATCCGTACCTGCTGCAGCAACATTCCTTTCCCAAAAAGATTCTGCCCTTGTTTTACCCGAAAAAACAGAGTCGATCGGGTTAGTGGCAACCATCAGTAGATTAAAAAAGCTGCGAAAGCAACAAAATCCAATTTTGA
This sequence comes from Mesobacillus sp., assembly GCF_049588175.1. Taxonomy (GTDB): domain Bacteria; phylum Bacillota; class Bacilli; order Bacillales; family Cytobacillaceae; genus Mesobacillus. Next base: position 9,672 of record NZ_JBAVFI010000126.1, on the reverse strand, counting down.
TCAGGCTCGGCGAACTGGAAGCTGCTACTGAAGAGTTGGCTGATTTGGGAGATATATTTGTTATTGGATTAGATCTAATTAAAAGCATTCAAGATTTAACTTGTTTAAAACAAATTTTAAGAAACAAACCTGTTCTTTTTGCCATTAAGCATAATCAGACGCCTGCAAGCTTACCTAAGCTTAAGGTGTTAAGAGCTCTGGCAAGCGGAATCGTAATTGATGAGACTGATTATGTAGAAGATGGAAAAAGAAAGACTCCCTTGCAACAGACAGATGGCATGCTTGATGCTCTCCGACTGCTAAAAAAAGAGATTAATCTCCCGTTGATTACCTGCGGCGGGATTTTAGAGCCAGCTGACGGCCTTGCGTTTTTAACAGGTGGGGCAGAACTAATCTTTCTGACAGGAGGCTATGTCGCCACTGGGCCGGGGCTGACAAAAAGAATCCATGAAGCCTTGCTCGATACCAGACAAATAGCAAATGAGGAGGTTCCCGGCTGGATTTGGTTTTGGTTTTTTGGATTGTTCATCCTACTTGGCGGTACGGTTGCGTTATTTTTCAGTCTAACGAAGGTGATCCTTTTTTATGATGAAGCGTTCATGCAAATGAGCAGGCTTGAATTAATGGCATTGAATCCTAATCTCTACAAATTCATGTCTCACGACCGCATGACTCTCGCTGGAACAATGATTTCTGGAGGATTCATTTATATGCAGCTGGCGAGGCATGGCATTCGATATGGAATTCACTGGGCAAGAAGAGCTTTCAATATTGCGGCCATCATCGGATTCCTTGGAATCTTGCTTTTCATCGGTTTTGGATATTTCGATTGGCTTCATGGTTTATTCTGGCTCATTCTCCTTCCGTTTTACATAGTTGGATACAGGAAAACCAGTCTAGCCCATCAACCACCAACTTCAAAAAACCGCACAAACCATTCTATTTGGAAAAAAGCAGTATATGGACAGCTGATGTTTGTCATGCTCGGATTTTCTTTTGTCATTGGGGGAGCTGTCATATCTTCAATCGGTGCTACGAATGTCTTTGTGGATACAGATCTACAATATATTTGCATGACACCAGAACAAATGAATGAGCTAAATGAAAAACTTATACCTGTCATTGCCCATGACCGTGCCGGTTTTGGCAGCGCGCTTTTAAGTGTTGGCTTACTGGTTTTACTGCTGGCGCTATGGGGATTTCATGAAGGGGCTTCCTGGTTGTGGAGAACATTTCTTTTTGGCGGCATTCCGGCGTTCACTACGGGTATCCTTACGCATTTGTATATTGGGTATATCGATTTTATCCACCTGCTTCCTGCCTATTTTGCACTGGCAATGTACTTAGCTGGATTATGGCTGTCTAAAGATTTTTTTATGAAAGCAAATGAGAAGTCCGCATAACAATGTTTTTTCTATTAGATGGGTAATACTATTGACTAAAGGCTCTATTGAGTCTTTTTTTATTTGCTGTTTTCGTAACCAATGTTGCTATTAGATTCGGATTGACTTTCCACTCAAGGGTTTGTGATAAAAATCCATTCAAAAACACCAATCTTTTAGAAAACATCCTTTTTATTTTCTATAATTAAACGATTGGCAGCTTCTTTTTTAAATTATCTCTTGTAAACTTGGTTAAAAACGAATATTATATTATTTGTGTTTAAAATCGTTCGTATTTTTGGAGGAACTTTAATGTTTAAATTGAAAGAGAACAACACGAATGTTAAAACAGAAATGATGGCCGGTATAACCACATTTTTTACGATGGTATATATCGTTGTAGTTAATCCAATCATCCTGGCTGATGCCGGTGTCCCTTTTGAACAGGTTTTTACAGCAACAATTATTGCTGCTGTTATCGGTACCCTATGGATGGCTTTGTTTGCTAATTATCCGATAGCCATTGCTCCCGGGATGGGGCTGAACGCTTACTTTGCCTATTCTGTCGTTGGCAATCATCAAAACATTACGTATGAAACAGCTTTTGCTGCCGTTTTTATCGCGGGTTTACTATTTGTTATCCTTTCTCTCACATCTTTCAGGGAAAAATTAATTGAAGCAATCCCTGTTAATTTAAAGCACGGTATTACTGCCGGAATTGGTCTTTTCATCGCTTTTATCGGTCTGCGCTTAACTGGAATTGTCGCGGATCATCCGACAAACCTGGTTGCTCTTGGCGATCTTCACTCACCATCTGCATTGCTCGCTTTGGCGGGTCTTGCGATTACCCTTGTGCTCTTGATGCTGAATATCAATGGTGCGTTATTCTTGGGTATGGTGATTACCGGGTTTATCGCCTTCTTTACAGGTCAATTGAATTTCGACCAGGGTTTCATGTCTCTCCCTTCGCTTCCTGAAGGCATGATTGTGCTGAACCCTTGGACTGCCTTAATGGATGTTGTCCACAACAGCTTATACGCAGTTGTCTTTTCTTTCATCCTTGTCACTATTTTTGATACAACCGGAACGATGATCGGAGTTGCCCACCAGGCTGGTCTGATGAAGGGTGATTCCATGCCAAGAGCAAGAGAAGCCTTGCTATCCGACTCGATCGCTACAGCTGTAGGTGCCATGTTCGGTACAAGCCCAACAACAGCTTACATCGAATCTTCATCAGGTGTAGCTGCGGGCGGACGCACAGGACTGACTTCACTGACAGTAGCAGTTCTATTCATTGTGGCAGCATTCTTTGGCCCTCTTGTCAGCGCAGTGTCCGGTTTGGCTGCCATTACTGCTCCAGCTTTGATTATTGTCGGCAGCTTAATGATGGGCAGCATTTCGAAGATTAACTGGAACGAGCTAGATGAAGCTTTCCCAGCGTTCCTGATCATTTTGAGCATGCCGCTGACTTCCAGCATCGCAACGGGAATTGCCCTTGGCTTCATCTCTTATCCTTTGCTAAAAGTAGTAAAAGGAAGATGGCGCGAGGTTCATCCTTTGCTTTATATCTTCGCAGTGCTGTTCTTCTACCAGCTCGCATTTTTACCGCATTAATATCTGAACCCGCATACACGCGGGTTCTTTTTTTATGGATTGTTCTAATGCTAGTCTAATTTCATAAAAATAACTAAAGGAAGTTGGACAAGGCAGGTGATTCGTAATGTTAGGGAAAATACTCGCTGTATTGGTCGGCAGCTTATTATTGGGCATTGGTGTCAATGGATTTTTGGTTCCGCACCATCTACTGGATGGCGGAATGATTGGACTCGGATTGATCATCCATTATTTTTATGGATGGCCTACTGGATTGACAATCATTATATTAAGCATTCCCCTCTATTTATTAGCTTGGTTTCTGGAAAGAAAGTACTTTTTCCACAGTCTTCATGGTTTAATGGTCTCCAGTTTATTCATTGATTTATTCGCTCCCACTGAAAAAGGATTGAATCTCGGTGTCCTGCCAAGTGCGATTTTAGGAGGTGTACTGGTAGGCTGTGGAATTGGCCTGATGCTCCGCCATGAAACAAGTACTGGCGGAACCGATTTGCTGGCTCAGTTAATCAATAAATTTGTTTCGATCAATGTAGGTGTCCTGATATTTGCTTTAGATGGACTAGTGATATTATCAGGCATGAAGGTGATTGGGATGGAGAAATTCACTTATTCACTCTTGACCATCACCTGTGTGGGGTTGATGACCTCTTTATGTGTTATTAAGCGGGAGCAGCTAATATAGCCTTCCTTTTAATAAAAACGATGAAAAAGCCAGCCAAAATTAATTTGGCTGGCTTCTATTATATACTTGTTCCTATTTATGCTTCTGCCTCAATCTTTGCATCCATATTCCCATAGACCGATGAATCGATTTCTTTTGTGATTCGGCTGGTCAGAATACCGGATGTCATCGATCCGCTGACGTTGACTGCGGTTCGCCCCATGTCAATCAATGGTTCGATTGAAATCAGCAAACCTGCAAGGGCAATCGGAAGATTCAGTGCAGAAAGCACAAGCAATGCGGCAAAAGTTGCTCCTCCGCCAACCCCAGCAACCCCGAAGGAGCTGATGGCTACTATCGCGATTACCGTTGCAATGAACGATGGTGACAGAGGATCAATACCTACTGTTGGCGCAATCATGACTGCAAGCATCGCTGGATAAATCCCTGCGCAGCCGTTTTGGCCGATAGATAATCCAAATGAACCAGCAAAGTTGGCAATTCCTTCTGGCACCCCTAGTGATCTTTGTGTCTTAATGTTCAATGGCAATGCGCCGGCACTTGTTCTCGAAGTAAAGGCGAATGCGAGTACAGGGAATGCTTTTTTAATATATGTGACTGGGTTTAAGCCGGCAATCGTCAATAGCAACAAGTGGATGATGAACATGATTGCAAGCGCCACATACGAGGCAACAACGAATTTACCGAGTTTTAGAATCGCATCAAAGTCACTCAATGCTACTGTTTTTGTCATGATTGCAAGAACACCGTACGGGGTCAGACGCAGGATTAGAGTAACAACCCTCATGATCACAGCGTAGAATGCATCTACAATTTTAGCAAAAAGTTCTGCCTGTTCAGGCGATTTTCTTCTGACACCAAGGTAAGCAATTCCCAGGAACGCTGCGAAGATTACGACCGAAATTGTAGAGGTTGGGCGCGCTCCTGTAAAGTCAAGGAATGGGTTGGCCGGAAGAAGATCGAGAATCTGCTGCGGCATCGTGCGGCCTTCAATTCCTCCGTATGTCTGCTCAAGCTGCTCGGCGCGTGCCTGCTCGGCATCGCCTTGGGTAATCTGAACCGCTTCAAGATCAAAGCCTACAGCTGTCGCTATACCAATAGCGGCGGCCACTGCTGTTGTCCCAACAAGCAAGCCAAGGATCAGCGTGCTGATTTTCCCGATATTATTTGTAAGCTTCAATTTTGTAAAAGCAGCAAGTATTGAAATGAACACAAGCGGCATAACAGCCATTTGCAGAAATTTTACGTAACCGCTGCCCACAAGGCTGAACCAATCAGCACTTTTAGCAATAACCTCGGAACCTGCTCCATAAATAAACTGTAAGGCAAAGCCAAACACAATTCCGATTCCAAGTGCAATGAAAACACGTTTTGAAAAAGATACATGTTTCTTTTGCATGTAAAATAGACCAGCGATGATGATTAGCATAATGGCAATATTTAAAATAACAAGTCCAGTTGTCACGGGTTTTCCCTCCTCAAAGTATCATATTGAACAATATAATACACCTATTCCTATGCGTCAACTAGGAATTAAATTTATCTCCTTCCTCCAAACGATTTATATATTCATATTTATGAAAAATTTAAACGTTCCATGCCTGCCAAAATATTTATTTTCTTGAGAATCAGACTGACTCGCTTCTTCCATATCTTGAACATCCGGGGTATGACCCATTTGAAGATGTGGCCTTGTAAGATAAAAACAAGTTTCCATCAGAACAAGTTTAATTAAATGGGAACAAAAAGAAAAAAAAGCCATCAATCGATGGCTTTTACTGCTTAATGCGTTCAACGAGCTTTTCGATTTCAATGCGATTATTTTCAAATCCAATCAGCACCTTCTTCTGCTTTATGAACATCAACTTTGTGTTCGTAAAAATAAAGGCTGGTACAATAATCGTTCCGGTAATTTCCTTCAGTTCCTTTTCTCTATCTGGTACTCCCTGAACATTAATTTCCTCGTAAGGGATTTTATTTTGCGAAAGAAACTCCTTCGCTTCCTGGCAATCCGTTCACATTGGTCTTGTGAATAATGTCAGCGATTTTTTTGCCATGCTGCCCCTCCTCTTTTAAATACTGTTATACGTATTATATCTCCACTACGATTTGACCATCCAGAGATACGCCTTTCAGACAACAAAAAAAGCGGCGCATGGCCGCTTTTCTATTTTACATCTCTATTGAAGATAAAGACGCTGCCTGAACTGGCAATGAGACGGTAAACGTACTTCCCTTCCCATATTCTGAGTCGACTTTTATGTCACCGTTATGGAAATGGATGATTTCCTTGACGATAGCAAGGCCCAGACCTGTACCGCCTATGGACCTGCGGTCGGAATTATCCACCCGGTAGAATTTTTCAAACAATTTATGCATTGCTTCCGGCGGAATCCCAAGCCCTTCATCTTTAATTTCCATATTCACCTGACCCTCTTTTTCGTACAAAGCAATCTTTACTTCTCCTCCATCCGGAGAATATTTGATCGCATTATGAACAAGGTTGGTAAGGGCTTGCTCCATTTTCTCTCTGTCACCGATGATCCTGTCGCTGCCAGCGGCAAAGTCGAGGATTAATTCATGCTTATCTGATTGCACCTTTTGGAGATCAATCACCTTTTGAATGATTGGCAGCAATTCGATCTCCTTGCTTTCATAGCATTGCTTTCCTGCCTCCATCCTCTGGATATCAAGAAAATCATTGATTAAGGCAGTCAGCCGCCCTGCTTCATTGTAGATAGTCGTTAAATATTTTTTCTGGCGATCAGACTTTAGCTCCCTCGTCAGGATCAGCTCGGTAAAACCAAGGATACTTGCAAGCGGTGTCCTCAGCTCATGGCTTACCGTGCTGACGAATTCGGATTTAATCCTGTCGACCTCGAACTCCTTCGTAATATTGCGATGGACAAAGATTGTTCCCAATTTTGCATTGCCATGGAATAATCCTTCACAGTAAACCTTATACACCTGCCCACTATTGCTTTTATAAATATAATGACGGTCAGCTGAAGAAAAACGGTCAAGACTCGATACTTCTTTTCTTAAAAAATCGATAAAATCTTCTGATTCAGCAATATGCCTTGATAGCAGTTCTGTCCATTCCTCCCATGAACAGCCGTCCATTTTTTGAAGCCGGTCAGGGCAGCCAAACATTTCACAAAACTGCTTATTGACCTGAAGGATGGCCCCATCTGTATTGACCAGCTGTACACCCTCCTGAATTGTATCGAGGATGTCCTGGTTCAGTCGCCTAGCCTCCTCAGATTTTTGGTACAGGCTGATTTTATCCAAGGCGATCCCGATGTTTTTAGCAAGAGCCTCGTACTCTTCCATTTTCCTTAATTCGAAAGGCGCATCAGAACGGCTGAACGCCATTACGGCTATCAGCTTTTTACCAGATAAAAAGATCGGGAGGTACAGGTCATGCGCATATAACATATTTGTGTGGAATCCTTTTTCATCTTGCCTTGAATCTCTTTTCATAATAAAAGGCTTTCTATCCATTTGCAGTCTCTCAACTATTCCACTGAATAGTAAATTGCTCCTGAATTGCTTTACTCCATCTGTCGCGATGCCATAGGATGCATACGAATCGTCATCAATGAAAGCAATGATCCCTTTTTCAGCACCGATAATCGGGCACATGTTCATGACGACACTTTCCAATACTTCCTGTTTATCAAGAGAATTTGCAATCTTGTTAACGAGTTCATTTCGGCTGTTCAGTCTTAGTTCATTGCCCTTCACAATCTCGAGTGCTTCCTGAAGCTCCAGCTGCTGGGCATGCAGCTCATCCTGCTGTGCCATCAGCTCTTCATTCTGTGCCATGAGGTTTTGCTCATTCTCCTGAATGCTCGCAACCATTCTATTGAATGCAACAGAGAGGATTCCAAGCTCATCATTCCGCTCGGAATCAACTTCTATGACTGCGTCCCTGCCACTGGCTATCTCATTTGCAGTGGATGCAAAGCTTGCAAGCGGCTTAGCGATTTCGCTGAACATGATTCTGGTAATTCTGAGCAAGACAATTAAAAATAGGAGAATGAAGGAAACAAAGCCAATTTGCACATATGCCTGCATTTTTGACAGTTCCTGAAAATTCTTATCAATCTGGGTGTCGATTTCCTTAATATACCCATTGATTTCTTTCTTAATGCTAGTGACCCTGTAAGTTGCCCCTGAATTAGCGGCTTCTACTACAGCTTCATAATTCCCACTCTCGAAATCTTCTAATGCATCAGGCAAAGTCGAGACAAAATAATAATCTGTAAATATTTCGATGTGATTGAGGAATTCCTGATCCTGATAATCGGATGCCATTTCCTCAAAATGTCTTGTATGTTCCCGTATCTCAGGCTCCTTATCGAGTGCCGCTTTTTTTAAATCCTTATTTCCATAAGCAATATAACCCCGGACATCCATGAAAGCCTGGTTAAAGTCTTCACTGATTTCCTGGACAAGGCGCTCCTTCTTCTCAAGCTCCCTGTTTTTTGAAGTATAGGTTTGGTTGAGATCATAAAAGCAATACAGCAAGATTGCTGCCAGAATTAAAAAAGCGGTGATAAATACACTCATCAAGTAAATAAACCGCCGTACGATACTGTTCTTTTTAAACAATATTTTATTCATGCAGGATATCTCTCACTTTACCCAGTAGTTCTAAAGGGCTGAAAGGTTTCGCAATAAAATAATCTGCACCCGCCCCAATTGCTTTTTCTTGTTCTGACAGCTGGCTTTTAGCCGAAAGCATAAGTATGGGAACAGCATTGTTGATGCCTCCCTTTCGCACTTTCTCAATAACTTCGATCCCTGAATAAGCCGGCATCATATAATCTATGATAATAAGATCATATTGGCTCTCCTCAGCAAATTTCAGTGCAGCCAGTCCATCCTCTGCTTCTTCCACATGAAATTCTTCCTCTTCCAGAGTATCAATGATCAGCATTCTTAAAATTTCATCATCCTCAGCCAGCAAAATCCGTTTCACTGGTTTTCCCCCTTGCTGCGGGCATTATTGAAAGTTTCTTTCATGATGCCGTATGAAGTCTTCGTTCGTTCGTAAAACTGCGGCTGCTCCCATTCCTCCCATTTGTAGAGGACACTATTTTTTAGTGATCCAGGATCATTTTTTGGAAGAATAGAAGTAATATGGCCCCCCTCTATTGCTGCAGCTGCTAAATGAATCCCTTCAATCTTTTCACTTCCAGTAAGACCACTTTCATAAAGATTGCCCATGATTTCCCTGGTACTTGGGTCCTTAACATTTAACAACTGCCATGGGATGCGGATTTCAACAGTTTTTCGATCGTCGCTAGTACTTATATCGGTAAGTGAATCGAATTTTTCATCAGAAGGATTAGCTGTTCCATATTTTAAAATGCCAGTTTCATAAGATTCAAAAGGAATTTTAATGTTCTCTACTGGTTGTGTCATTTCCTTGTTTAGCGTCAGCATGATTGGATGGAAGATTCCATTGTTATTCCGCTCTGCATATTTTTGACCAGGAATCATTTTTAGTGTTTTCCCATATTGAAAATAGTAAGGATCATAGTAGCTGTCTACGAGTATTCTGGAATGATCCGGTCCTGAGAGATTAATCACAAAATCGACGCCAAAATCAGCCTTTAAATCTATTCCATTTTTAAGCTTCAATTGTTGTTGCCCTTGACCAGGAATGGTATCCAAGAACACATAAGTGCTCTGCTTATTCCAGTCCAACGGTTTGGCAAAATCAAAGCGAAGATTCAGATATGCTGCATCTGAATCTGCAAATACTTGTCTCAAGTCACCGCTGGAGGATTTAGCTAATGGCTGGATTGCTTTTTTATCCCAATCTTTTTTTCTGCCATCTACAAATATACTTGAGCTCAGCTTCCCGGACTCGAAGCTCATCAGTCCAAAATTCTGCTCATTCGTCTGGCGGTTTGCCCAGTATGGACGGCGTTCCGGATTATCATAATCCATATTGTTCCATGTCCTTTTGAACCATTCATC
>NZ_JBAVFI010000125.1:0-1677 GCF_049588175.1 Mesobacillus sp. | reverse complement strand
CGCGTATCCTGCGCCTGCTCCACCAAGTTCTGGAAATCCCCAACGGCCGAAAATGAGAGCATAATTCAAAAAGAAATTGACTGGCAGGGCCATCAGCAGGATATACATGACCACCCTGGTCTTTCCTAGTGCATAGATGAACGAACGCAGCACGTTAAAAATGAACAGAGGAATGATTCCGAAACTCAGGCCGATTAAATAATCATGAGCTGTTTTATTCACACTTTCCGGAAGGTTCATCGCAGACAATATCGGGTTAAGCAAGAAAACCCCTGAAATGATGACTAGTGAAGCGATCATCAAGGCGAGGTATATTCCGTGTGAAAGAATGGATGCGACTTCCTTCCCCTTTTTCTCACCGAAACGCTGAGCTGCAATCGGCGAGACTGCAAGCAGGATCCCACTCAAACCCGTGAAAATCGGATTCCAGATCGACGACCCGATTGCGACACCAGCAAGGTCTGATGAATTATATTTACCTGACATGATTGTATTAAAGAATACCATCGAAAACATGCCGAGCTGTGTAATTAGAATTGGGATCAGCATGACAAATATTTGTTTTATTTTTTCCCTTGTTGTATAAGTCTGGTACATAGTTGTACTCCTTGAATATAATAATTCTATCATTATAACAAATTATCATAAAAAAAAATCCAATAATTTAATTAAATTCACGTCATGATTCGGCATGAATATACAAACTATTTAAAATTGGAAATACCCCCCTAATTATTTCTTCCTCTATCCTTGATAAAATAGAAGTATATCGAGGAGTGAACATCATGAGAATCATAAAGTATCTTCTGCTTTTAACCCTTCTAATGGTCTTGTCGGTTTCTGCCTGGATTTATTATCCCCAATACAAGCTCAACAAAATGATGGAAGAAAGCTCAGCGAAAGTTACGAATACTAATAAGCTAACCTATTTAGATTATTACCGTGCATCCAATGACAAGACGATTACCCATCTTGCCCTTGGAGATTCTATTATATACGGATATCGAGTTGCCGAAACAGAAAATCTGGTTACCCAGTTTTCGGATCAGCTTCAAGAACAAACTGGTAAGCAAGTCCTTACAAACAATAGAGGGATTATTGGAATCACCAGTCAGAAGCTAAACCAGCTGATACAGGAAGGCAATTTTGATGAACAAATAAAAGAGGCAGATATCATCACTGTCAATGTCGGCGGAAACGATGTGCTTAGAGCTGTAAAAAAGGCAGATTTATATAGTGCTCTAAAATCATTTGATAGTTTGCAAACAAGCTTCAGCGAAAATTTGTCAGGAATCTCTGCTAAAATCAGAGAGCTTAATCCGGACGCTACAATTGTATTTCTTGAGCTGTATAACCCTATGCCTGCAGACCACCAATTCTATTCCCTGGCAGACAAGCTACTGCCGAAATGGAATTTAATGATTTATGAAGTGGCAAAAGACACACCAGCTTCTGTTGTCGTACAGACAACCAAAGTGATCAACAGCGACAATCTTCAAAATCTCTACAGTGATGGAGTACACCCAAGCATCTCAGGATACAGTGCAATCTCGAATCAAATGCTAGAACAATTTAAAACTCAATATAAAGAAGAAGCCGTTGTGGCCAACAGTAAAAAATAAGCTGGGCAATCCTGTCCGGCTTATTTTTAATTTTGATCTATATTCAAGCATTTAA
>NZ_JBAVFI010000124.1:0-5107 GCF_049588175.1 Mesobacillus sp. | reverse complement strand
GCGGAATACCTCATGGTCCTCATCCTGGTAAAACAGAAGCAAGCATTGGGAAAAAGGAGACATTAGAGCTAGCCGTGATGATCGATACCTTTAAGCCGCTTAAAACAGTAAAGAAAGCGAAAGAAATCGAAGATGAACAGTATATGTATACATGGATTGAAAAATAATCTTTTATGCACACCTTTCCTAAAGGGTGTGTTTTTTTAATAGCTGGAGTGATTATTAGTCCTCCTCGCGGGGAAATCCATTAATAAATAATCTTTACATAGGAAACACTAACAAAATCTATTTCGGATTAGGAGGATTTGAATTGACCTTATCTATATTCGCCTTAGGCGGCATAAATGAAATTGGGAAAAATATGTATGGTATACAATATGATGACGACATTTTTGTCGTTGATTGTGGAGGTAAATTTCCTGATGAAAGTTTGTTAGGGATTGATTTGATTATCCCCGAGTTAACCTATCTTGAAGAGAATAAAGAAAAAATCCGTGCTCTTATAGTGACACATGGGCATGAGGACCATATTGGCGGTGTTCCATATTTCTTTAAAAAATTAAAAGTTCCTATTTATGCGACTGATTTTACATTAGGACTAATCGAACTGAAATTAAGCGAACATAGGCTTTTAAGAGATACTGAACTTATCAAGGTTCATTCAGATTCACAGCTCGATTTCGGGCAGGTCAAAGTTTCATTTTTTAAAGTTAGCCACAGCATTCCGGATTGCCTGGGAATTGTATTCCACACACCAGAGGGAAATGTTGTACATACAGGGGATTTCAAATTTGACCTAACACCAGCAAATGATGAGCAGTCTGAGATTCATAAAATGGCACAAATCGGGACTGAAGGCGTAACAGTTTTATTATCAGAAAGTACAAACGCAGAACGGACCGGATTGACACCATCTGAACGAATGGTTGCAGGCCACCTGGAAGAAGCATTTATGAAGGCGGACGGTAAAATCTTTGTTTCTACTTTTGCATCGAATGTAAATCGTGTACAGCAGGTTGTTGAAGCTGCAATCAAGACGAATAGAAAGCTTGCATTACTGGGCAGGAGCATGGTGAATGTTGTAGATGTAGCAATCGAACGGGGATACTTGAATGTACCAGAAGGCATGCTGATTGAGCCAAAGGTGGTCGACCAATTGGATCCTGACAAGGTAGCGATATTATGTACGGGAAGCCAGGGTGAACCGATGGCTGCTCTAGCCCGGCTGGCGACAGGTAATTTCCGCGATGTTTCTATTTACCCTGGTGACACAGTAATCATGGCAGCATCCCCGATTCCTGGAAATGAAAAAGATGTATCGCGGATTATTGATAACCTGTTTAAACTAGGCGCAAAAGTCATATATGGTTCCGGCAGCACGACAGGAATGCATGTTTCTGGCCATGGATACCAGGAAGACTTGAAGCTGATGCTTACTTTGATGAAACCGAAGTATTTCATCCCGATACACGGGGAATATCGTATGCTGCACCATCATCGTTTACTTGCTGAATCCGTCGGAGTGGAGAAGGGAAATACTTTTATCATAAAAAATGGCGATGTAGTTGATATTGAAAATTCGGCTGCACGACAAACTCGCAGCATTCCTGCAGGTGACACATATGTAGATGGTATTAGTGTGGGTGACGTGGGCGAGATTGTCCTGAGGGACAGGAAACAGCTGTCTGAGGATGGTATGCTCGTCATAGTGTTAACGCTGAGCAAATCAGAACGAAAAATCATTTCTGGACCTGATACAATCTCGAGGGGATTCGTTTTTGTTAAAAACTCAGAGGATTTAATGAGAGATGTGAACAGAATTGTCACGAAAACGGTTACCGACATGCAAGAAGATAATATCTACAGATGGAATGTGATTAAGCAAGGTATCAAGAAAGCAGTTGGGCAGCATATATTCCAGCAGACAAGAAGAAAGCCGATGATCCTGCCAATCATAATTGAGATTTAAGGTTGTTAGATAGTAAAGATGAAATGAAAAGTCCAAATCAAATCTATTGCTTTGGGCTTTTTATTTTTTTGTGAAGCTATGAAGGAGTAACCGATAAAACACGTTTAGGATGAAAGTTAATTTTCCTCAGTAATATGAGAATGGCAATTAAGTAAATGATAAAATGAAAATTTCTCTTGTGTGTTGACATAACACTAAAAGGTGTTACAATTTCATTATGACACTAAAAGGTGTTATTAAAATTCGGAGGTTTTAGAATGCAAACATTACCTGAAATCCGCAAAACAATTTTATTAAATGCGCCAATTGAAAAAGTATGGAAAGCGGTTGCTACTTCTGAAGGAATTGCTGGATGGTGGATGCCGAACACATTTGAACCTGAACTAGGCAAGGAATTTATTCTTCATGCAGGTCCTTTCGGTGATTCTCCTTGTAAAGTAACTGAATTGGATCCGCCGAACACTTTAGGCTTTGACTGGGGAAAGGATTGGCATCTTGTATTTGAATTGAAGCAGATTGATGAAAAAACGGAATTCACTTTGATTCATTCTGGCTGGGATCCTGAAAAAGCTACTGAGTTCGGACAGCCTCATTCAATTGTCCAGGGCATTATGGACAACGGCTGGGATAAGATTGTGAATGACGCACTTCCAGCCTACCTAGAGGCGTAGCATGGGGGCATCCGAGGCAAAGCATGATGTATTCCAGGCCATCGCAGACCCAACCCGCCGGAAAATATTAAAATTGCTCGCCGACCAGGAATTGCCGATCGCTTCCATAACTGAAAGCTTTCCAATCACTCGAACCGCTGTGAACAAACATTTATTTGTTCTGTCAGAGGCAGGACTGGTTTCAAACAGGAGGATTGGAAGGGAAACACGTTTTTCGCTTCAGCCGGAGCCCCTGCAGGAATTAAAAGAATGGCTATCCTTTTTTGAACTATACTGGGATAACAAACTTACTGCACTGAAGAACTTCGTGGAAGCGGATGAATAACAGAAGTAAAGCATGGAGTCATTCACCATGCTTTTTTTGTGCATTCATACTTAACAAAAGTTGAGATAAGGTCTACACTATTAACATTGATTCCAATAAGTTGTTTTCTTATAAATTTTCAACATGAATTATTACACTTACTTAATAGAGAGTTTATATAAAATAAAGCATCCTAAGGAGGGAGCAGGTCATGGACATAAAACTGAACCATAAAATGATAAAAGATTTGTGCGGAACTGTTTCCTTCAAGCGTGGGGATGCTTTTTACCATGCAGATAAAGTGAAATTTGAAAATTATAGCCATCAACGTGTGGATGCTTCCGTTAGTGGTGCCGATGAATTCAATGTCACTGTTATCAAAAATGAGGATGGTGGATTCGTTACAGCTTGCACTTGTCCAAAATTGGCTTCCGTGAAAAATGAATGCCAGCACACCGCAGCTGTTTTATTGGCTATAATGGATCAACAAAAGCAACTCCCGACAACTGCTCCTTATAACAAGGATTCATCAAATGGCCTGGCAGATAGCATGATGTCTATTTTTAGTGAGCAGCCACGAAGGTCCAGCGGTCACCAGCTGCATTTCGAATCAAGAAAAGTGCTAAATGCAGAGTTCCTATTAAAGCCAACTGAAGTTGGCGACAAGCAAAGCGTGTTTGGTATTTCAATGAAGATTGGTTCCATACCAATAAAGGATATTAGTGGATTTTTAAAGGATGTAAAAGAAGGGAAAGCAAATGCACTTTCAAGATTGTTCACATATGATCCAATGCTGCATTGCTTTCAAAATGAAGCAGATGACATCATTCAAAAGTTGATTCAGGTTGCAATGGACTCCGACTCACTACCGAATGGCTTAGAGAGCAATGATGAAAATTTAACGATTCCGCCAACTATATGGACTCAACTTCTGCCATTACTAACAAAGGCTCCGCATATAAAGCTTTTGCATAATGGTGAACTATTTGATGGCCTTATTATAAATAAGGGGAAATTGCCTTTAACATTTAATTTTGAAGTAACAGAGCAAAAGGATTATCGCCTGGAAATAAAGGGATTAAAACAGCTTACAGTAATGAACTCATATGATTCTGTTTTATATAGTGGCCAAGTAACACAGCTGGAGACTGCTGATTGTGCTCGTCTGTTTGAGCTAAAACAAATGATTTTGGCAACAGCTACTGAACAGATTCCGATTACCAAGGATCAAATCGGCTTCTTTGTTGAAAAAGTAGTTCCTGGCTTGAGAAGACTTGGTGAGGTGCAAATTAATGGCGATATTTCAAAGCAGTTTATGAAAACGCCACTGACTGCTAAATTGTACCTTGATCGCGTAAATAACCGTCTGCTTGCGGGACTGGAATTTCACTATGAGAATATCGTTCTCAATCCATTTGAGGGCAGGGAACCTAAGACGGGTTCACTGCTGGTCAGGGACAAGGAGAAGGAAGATTTAATCTTGGAAATGATGGAAGAGAGTTCTTTTGCAAAAACGGAAGGCGGATATTTGCTGCATAATGAAGATCTTGAGTATGAGTTTTTGTATCATATGATGCCAAAGCTTCAGAAGTTAGTGCAAATATACGCCACCACAGCCGTGAGGAATCGGATTTTCAGGGAACCTGCACGTCCTCAAATCCGGGTCAAAGTGAAAAAAGAGCGGACAAACTGGCTGGAGTTCAAATTCGAAATGGACAGTATACCAGAGAGCCAGATTCGTGAGGTTTTGGAAGCGCTGGAAGAAAAGCGGAAATATTTCCGTTTGCGGAATGGATCCCTGATGTCACTTGAGACAAGGGAATTTGAAGAAATCCAGCGTTTTTTACAGGCTGGCCCCATTCAGAATGAGGACTTGGAGAAGGGCTTGAACCTCCCGCTGATCCGGGGAATGCAGGTCCTTGATTCTGTCGATGATCAAGCTGTTTTTATGCTAGAGGAATCATTCAAAGAATTTTTAGCTGAAATCAGCCGTCCAGGAAGCAAAAAATTTAAATTGCCCGAAACACTGGATTTGATTTTGCGGGATTACCAGAAACAAGGGTTTCAATGGATGAAAACTCTCGCAAGCTATGGCTTCGGCGGGATCCTTGCTGATGATATGGGACTAGGAAAGACGCTGCAAAGTATTGCCTACATTGCCTC
>NZ_JBAVFI010000123.1:0-7116 GCF_049588175.1 Mesobacillus sp. | reverse complement strand
ACTCTGACGGTGTCTTATTTTTTCATAATACGGGATTCTACTCAATTTTATTCTTGCTAGATAAAACACCGGCAAGAATCGCAGGATTAAATAAACTGACAGGATGAGCCTTCAAGTGGAGGACCTTCATGAACTGACTATATACTGTTTGATTATGTGAGCATGCCAGTACGACATTTTTAACATACCTTTGAAGGAAGGAAAGTCCGATTGGTTTTTCACCAGTTGCATGTCGGAACCTAAAATCTTCAGTCAAGGCTATCAGCCATGGGATATCAATGATCTTGCTGATTTTACGATGAAAATCTTTCGTTAATTTTTCCTTGGTCTTTGATGACTTAAGCAACTTTCTCAATACTTCTGCTTCCATGGCTGCGATGCTCATGCCTTGCGCAAAGACAGGATCAATCCTGCAAAAAGAATCTCCTATCACAAGCAAACCAGCAGGGAATTGCTTCAATTTGTCATAATGGAACCTGCGTAAAGCTGGGAAACGATAAATCTCTATTCCTGATTCAGGAACAGCGGTCTTTATTGCTTCATATAGATCAGGCTGATCAAGATTTTTAGCGTACTGCAAAAATGATAAATGATCATTAGGCAGAGGTTCAACTCCATAGCCTAACAGGGTAACTAAGTGCCGATTCCCTTCAAGTGGTGAAATAGTACCGCCTCTGCTTTGCTTTGGAGGATTCGGATAAACGAGCAGGCTATGCCAGTTAGCAGTTGCATCCGCAAGCTTTCCGAAAATCATGCTTGCGTAAAATAAATCAACCTTTACTTCTGTTTTCTTTGGCTTTTTGAAGCCCAATTCTTCCAGCCATTTTGGCGTTAACGAAGCAGCTCCTGATGCATCTACCACTAAATCACCTGAAAGATTCATTTGCCTGCCATCATGTTTTTCTAAGGTAATACCACTAATTTCTTTATTATCTTTTAGAAGAAGCTTTTTAACTGTACAGCCGTACCTAAAATCTATATTCGGTATTATCTCCAGTCTTTTCTGTATATGCCATTCGAGAAAGGAACGGCTTTGCTGGATTATCGATAAGCCTGAATCAAAACTGATTTTCCGGCATCCATGGTGAAACCAGACGAGATCACTGGAAAAGTCAGAGACGGTTGACCCTTCCTTGACCATTTCAGCAATAATACCAGGAAATAATTCTTCAAGGAGCTCTTCTCCGCTTTTTAGCAAAACATGCCCCTGTGAACCTTGCGGAACTCCTTTGCGTATGGCAATGCTATCGTTTTTTTGATCTTTTTCTAATACAATCACTTCTTCAAAAAAATCAGATAAGACCCGAGCTGATAGCTTACCAGCAATGCTTCCACCAATGACGATGGCTCTTTTGCCTTCCATTCTGTTTAACGACATCCTTATACCCCCGCACACGCTCTATGTAACACTAGTATTTTAATGTTGCTTTAATTGATTTATCTATCATAAAGATAAATAATAAGTTTTATAGTAATAGAAATTACATGACACGGATAATTTTACCTAATGGGGTGTAGAAATGAAAGACCTTCAAGCATATATGAAAGATTATCAGAAAGAAATGGGCTGGGAAATCAATGAAGAAAACTATTTTAAAACAAGGGAATCACTGTTGAATAATTACATGCTGCTAACAACAGAGGTAGCAGAGTTTGCAGAGGAGTTAAGAAAGATATTTAACCTGACTCAACAAGGCATCCTGAATGGTTTGGAGCAGGAGGAGGCTTTTTTGCGGGCAAAGGAAAGTGCAAGAGAGGATATAGGAAAAGAACTGGCAGATTGCTTAGCATATTTACTGAAGTTCTATAATTACTTTGATCTAGATTTAGAAGAAAGCTTTTATGGAAAGATGAAAGAGGTTAGAGAACGGAAAAATAAAGATTTTTAATCCGGCCGCAATTGCTCACTTTCAAAATTTGCGTTATCGTTCTATCATTATAAAATAGTGCTATAGTTTGAATGTGAATGGATGAAGATATGCTGCAGTTATTGATAGGAGTTTTTTTAATGTTGGAACATTATTTTGATAAGATACTGAATGTCAAAACGACTGAAGATCAGAAGGGTTTTCACAAGTCTCTGCATTACCACAGATATGAGCCCACACCTTATGCCGCATTGGAATCTTTATTCAAGGAATACAACCTTAATTCTAAGGACATGATTGTAGACTTTGGATGCGGAAAGGGAAGGTTAAATTTCTATCTTAATTACCTTTTCAACTCCAATGTAATTGGAATCGAAATGAATGAGGCTTTTTATTTTGAAGCAATTGAAAATAAAGATCGCTATTTGAAGAATTATAAAAAAAAGGCAGAGAAAATTGAATTCATTTGCTGCATCGCTGAGGATTATAAAATAGGTCCGGCGGAAAATCGTTTTTATTTCTTCAATCCATTTTCGGTCCAAATTTTTATTTGTGTAATCAACAATATCTTGCTTTCAGTCGAGGAAAACAGCAGGGAAGTAGATATTATATTATACTACCCATCTGAGGATTACATTTACTATCTGGAAACTCAGAGTCCTTTTTCGATGGTAAAAGAATTAAACCTGCCGGATCATAATCCAAATGAGCGATTTTTGGTATACCGATTGTCTTATTCATGATTTATATAAGAATTTGCCCACGCATGATGGAAATGCGTTAGCATGTTTTGAGGAGTCATCGCGCCTTCCACTACAATCAACAGGTTTTAAAAAACAACATTGGGATTT
This sequence comes from Mesobacillus sp., assembly GCF_049588175.1. GTDB lineage: Bacteria > Bacillota > Bacilli > Bacillales > Cytobacillaceae > Mesobacillus. The sequence continues at coordinate 4,397 of NZ_JBAVFI010000123.1, read as the reverse complement.
AACCAGAGCCTAAAACAAAAAATCCCCAGTAGGGATTTTTTGTTATTTTCCTACACTTTGAGGATGATCATCTTTTGCCAGTTCGGCTGCTTTGGCATTTAATTCAACCTGCTCGGGTGATTTACAGCCTGGAATCACGGCTGTTACGGCAGAATGATTCAAGCACCAAGCTAACGCCCAGGAAGCCATCGGTATATCCTGAGGCACTTCCGTCCGGCTTATTTCTTCAACTTGCTTTAAAAGACTCGCTGTTTCTTCAAAATCATGCTTTGAACGAACATCGTCACTTCTAAAAACTGCACCAGGCTTGTATTTGCCGCTCAAATAACCGCTTGCAAGCGGGACCCGTGCAAGCACTCCAAGATTTTGTCTTTCGCTAGAAGGAAAAATCTTTTCCTCCGGCTTTCGATCAAGCCGATTGTAAACAACTTGAATAGCTCCCACATTTACATTTGATGCTTTGTCTGTTTGGTAGCTCTCTTCATTCGACCTGAGGGAGATACCAAGGTGACGTATTTTCCCTGCCTGTACCTGTTTATCAAGCATCGTCCAGAGTTCATCGTTATTAAATTCTTCATCACTACAAGAATGTGCCTGATAAAGGTCTATATATTCATTTTTTAAGGAATTCAATGAAGCGTCTAGCTGGGAGAGTACATCGCTTGCACTCCAATGTCTTGTCCGCTCAAAATTATTGTGAAAATGGTGACCAAATTTTGTAGCCACAATCCAATCTTCACGCTTATTCCGGCTAAGATAGTCTCCAATAAGTGATTCAGATAGGTGATCTCCATAGCACTCGGCAGTATCAATGAAATTGATTCCGGTTTCGCTGCCTTTATTTAAAATTGCATCGACCTCATATTGAGTAAATACCTTTCCCCATTCACCACCATATTGCCACGTACCAATCCCAACGACCGATATTTCTAAATTCGTTTTTCCTAACCGTCTGTACTTCATCCTATCACCTCATAAAAGTATTTAGATCAATCATAACACGGGTTCATTTTTTGCTGAAATTATACGAATTATAAAGGATTTTACCCTCGTAAGAAGAATTATTATAGAATGTGAGACTGGAAGAGGGGGAATGACTTTGGAAGAGAAAGTGTTGAAAGCAATTCAAGATGATTATCCTGAAGATTTCGCATGGTGCTATGGCTGCGGCAGAATGAATGAACATGGACATCACTTTCGGACCGGCTGGCTTGAAGACAAAACGATGACGATTTACTATCCAAAACCAGAGCATATGGCATTACCAGGCTTTGTTTACGGAGGGCTGATTGGGTCTCTCGTAGACTGCCATGGTACTGGCTCAGCGGCGCTCGCACTTCATAGGAAGAATGGACATGAGCCTGGGGATTCAGCTGAACCACCTAGATTTGTAACTGCCTCTCTACATGTTGATTTCCTGAAACCGACACCACATGGTACTGTTTTGAAAGCAATTGGCAATGTACAGGAAATCCACCCTAAGAAATTCAAAGTAGAAACAGAGGTATTTGCAGGAGATACGCTTTGTGCTCGGGGAGAGGTTGTTGCTGTTGTAATGCCCAGCAGTTTTACGGCAAAGGAGCAGCAAAGCTAAACCTTAGCCGGGATGTTTTTATACAATAAAAATTTGAAATAGTAAAAACCCAGAACATTACATTCTGGGTTTTCTTTTAAACTGTTATTTTACGGGTTCTAACAAAGAAGTTGGCAAATATCCCTCTTCACCTGATTCCTTCATTTTTACCTTCGTACGGCGTATTTCCCTCTCAATGACTTCAACTTCACTATCTTGTTTAATTTCTTTTATCTGGTTATCATTCACAATATTATCAACGCCATTAACGTCGTTAACCTCAATTAATTTATATAATTCATCATAAGCTTCTGGAGTAAGCGCCAGATAAGCATCCGCTTGGACGGTTGCTGTATCACCCTTTTGAAGAGTGTTATCTTTAACTTCTTGCTCGCTTTCTTTATAAGTATCCTTCATATTCTGGATGATACCCGGTGTTTTCTGTTTTATTTTCTCTGCTGCTTCTTTTGTTTTTTCACCTGTTACTGCTGCTGCATTCTTTGTTTCTTCTTCTATTTGTTTTGCACCTTGCTCTGCTTCATCACTGCTGCAGCCCGACCCGATCAGGATGGTCAAACTGAGGGGAATAGCCAGATATTTTAAAGAAAAAGGCATTCAAAATAACCTCCTTTTCGTGTCTGTCTATTTAGTAAGATACCACTGGCTTCTTTATATGAAACATTCAGCCTTAAGACTTCAAAAAATATGAATCCACATTTTATCCTTTTTGAAGGAATTCATCCAAGCTACTTCTCGTGAATAGTTCAGTTGCGTTTCGGTTCCGTTTGCTCAATCCACATTTTCATATCGACAAAATATGGTAGTTCTATAATAATTAAGATAACAATCTGTTTTTTTGAAAGGTAAGGTGATAGCTTGAGAGAGAATAAAGTCGCAATCGTTACAGGCGCAAGCCGATTAAAGGGCATTGGTGCTGCAATATGCCGGGAGCTGGCAGTTGCAGGCTTTGATATATTTTTTACTTATTGGACTGAATATGACAAGGAGATGCCATGGGGGATTCTAAAGGAAGAGCCACAGGCACTAAAAGATGAACTTGACAAGATAGGTGTGAAATCTTTCTGTATGGAATTGGATCTGACCAAGGAGAACTCACCACAAAAGCTCTTTGAATCACTTACTTTCAATTGGTGTTCAGCCGATGTTTTGGTGAACAATGCGGCCTATTCTACCAGCAATGATTTCTTAAATCTGACACCAGCAGAACTGGACCGTCATTATTTAATCAATATACGTGCGACAACCCTCATGAGCATTGAATTTGCAAGGAGATTTAACAAAAATTCAGGCGGAAGAATAATAAACATGACTTCAGGCCAATTTAGAGGACCCATGCCTGGAGAGCTGGCTTATGCCACTACAAAAGGAGCAATCGATGCATTGACTATTACTTTATCGGCAGAATTGGCTTCAAGGGGTATTACCGTTAATGCAGTCAATCCAGGCCCAACCGATACAGGATGGATGGATGATGAGACAAAAAGAGCCTTGTTGCTTAGGTTCCCATTTGGTCGTGTAGGAAAAGCAGAGGACGCAGCTAAACTGGTTAGATTCTTGTCAAGTGAAGAGGCAAAATGGATTACTGGTCAAATCCTTCATTCCGAAGGTGGATTTCTACGATAATCAGTTAATTAAATTGGGATTTGAGGTGAAAGAAGCATGGATACGCGAAGCATACCTGCACCAATCGAGGCTGCAAAGAGATTTATTAAAGATCGTTTTCCATTTTGTGATGCCGCGCTGCTTGCAGGCAGTGTAGTCAGAGGGGAAGCAACACCAACCTCAGATTTAGATATAGTGGTCTTTGATTGTAAAGTGACCTCACCTTATAGGGAGTCATTAAGAGCATTTGGCTGGCCAGTCGAGGTTTTTGTTCATAATTTCCATTCGTATAAACAATTTTTCGAAAGTGATGCTAAAAGGGCAAGACCAAGCTTGCCAAGGATGGTTGCGGAAGGAATTATTCTCAAAAACAGCGATGTATTGCCAGCTATCAGGGAGGAAGCAGCAACCATAATCGAAAATGGGCCTGAAATGTGGACAGAAAAAGAGATTGAAATGAAGCGCTATTTTATTACAGATACACTTGATGATTTCATTGGCTCAACAAAAAGAGTCGAGGAACTCTTCATCGCAAATGCCTTGGCTGATCTTTTACATGAATTTGTACTGAGGACAAATAAACATTGGATTGGCAATTCAAAATGGATGTTCAGGGAATTAACCAGATTTGATCCACAATTTGCAGAGTCCTTTGTCCAGGCTTTTGACAATTATTATAGAATTGGCGAAAAAAGTCAGGTCATTGAGCTTGCAGAATCCATTTTAGAACCGTTTGGAGGAAAGTTATTTGAGGGGTTTTCCATAAAGTAAACAAAAAGCAGCCACTCAGGCTGCTTTATTCATTATTTTCATGAGACATTCAAGCCCTAAAAGAAAATAGCAGCAATAATGCTGATATTCCTTGGACACATATGCTTAACAGCGCAAAGAAAATGATGATTTCCTGTTCTGAAAGAATCGTTGAAGGCAGCCCGCAAATAGCGGGATTCATGACAACCGCACCTGCCATTGTTCCCATAATCGACCCAATTCCGCCATTATAAATTCCAGCGATCAATGTTTGGGCATTCACCATCGAACCAAACAGCCATCCTATTCCTATTCCCAGCAATAGATTGAGCAGACCAGTTATTTCAAAATCGGCAGGAAAAAGCAAAAAAAGGTTCAATGCGGCAACTAGACTTAAAGTGCTGCTGGAAGTCATAACCGAGATATAGCCAAACCTGTCGTTGAATAATAA
>NZ_JBAVFI010000122.1:0-25165 GCF_049588175.1 Mesobacillus sp. | reverse complement strand
ATGACTTGGTCCATATACAAATCGATTCCGGGTATATCCTCCAGCGCGATATTATTTTCAAGGCCAAGGTCGGCGAGCAGGTCTGCTATATTACTCAAAGTTTATCCCTCAATGTTTTTCTTTTATTGGCTCTGTTAAACAAGGCTGTTGATTTTCGTTCCAGGTGCTTCGCTTTCCGCAGGGCTGGCGCTGAGCCTCCTCGTCGCTTCGCTCCTGCGGGGTCTCACCTGTCCAGCTGCGCCCGCAGGAGTCAAGCGGCTTCCGCTCCAATCAACAGAGTGCATAAATCAAATTCTGTACCACATTATACGAAATGTCCTCTTCGATGAATATAACTGCCTATATATTTTTAGCGCGCTGGAGCAGAATATTTTTCGAATTTAATTTAATACTTCTTATCTTACAAAAAAACAGGTGCTCCATAATGAGCACCTGCTTCATAAATCTATTCTTTTCGTTCTTCGTCGATTGCCTTTGGATTTTCAAGGACTGAGTCAATGTTCTTGTCAGTCTCTTCGATTGCAGGCATTTCATCTTTTTTCGTGTTGATTGTCACTTTCATGTCGTCCTTTGCAATGCTGACATTGCGGTCAGGAAGACGTCCGTGGTCAACTAAGTTCTTGATTTGTTCTGCATCCAGAGTTTCAATCTCTAACAGTGTGTTCGCAATCAAATCAAGTTTGTCGCGATGTTCTGTAAGGAGGTTTTTCGCTCTTTCATAACATCCTTTAATGATGCTTTGAATCTCAAGGTCGATTTCGTAAGCAATCGCATCTGAATAGTTTTGATCATTATTCAAGTCACGGCCAAGGAAAACCTGACCCTGTGCCTGGCCAAACTGCATTGGTCCAAGCTTATCGCTCATACCGAATTCAGTCACCATTTTTCTTGCGATGCCAGTTGCGCGCTGGAAGTCGTTGTGTGCACCAGTGCTGACTTCGCCAAAGACGATTTCCTCAGCAACCCGTCCACCAAGTAATCCAGTAATTTTATCAAGAAGCTCTGGCTTTGTCATGAAGTAACGGTCTTCCTTAGGAAGCATGACAGCGTAGCCGCCCGCCTGTCCTCGAGGAACAATCGTTACCTTATGAACCATTTCAGCTTCATCAAGGACAACCCCGATGACTGTGTGGCCAGCTTCATGGAAGGCAACAATATTTCTTTCTTTTTTGGAAATGACACGGCTCTTCTTGGCAGGACCTGCGATGACACGGTCAGTCGCTTCGTCAAGATCAAGCATGTCGATTTTCTTTTTGTTTCTGCGGGCTGCAACAAGTGCGGCTTCATTTAATAAGTTTTCAAGGTCCGCTCCAGAGAAACCAGGAGTCCTTGCAGCAATACTCTTAAGGTTTACTGACTCATCAAGCGGCTTGTTTCTTGCATGGACCTTAAGTACAGCTTCACGACCGGTTACATCCGGGCGGTCAACTGTAATCTGGCGGTCAAAACGTCCTGGACGCAGTAACGCCGGATCCAGAATGTCAGGGCGGTTCGTAGCGGCGACAATGATAATTCCTTCATTTGCACCGAAACCGTCCATTTCAACAAGAAGCTGGTTAAGCGTCTGTTCACGCTCATCGTGCCCTCCGCCAAGACCAGCGCCACGCTGGCGGCCTACAGCATCGATTTCATCTATGAATATGATACATGGAGCATTCTTTTTAGCTGTTTCAAATAAATCACGTACACGTGATGCACCGACACCGACGAACATTTCAACAAAGTCGGAACCACTGATGGAGAAGAATGGTACTCCTGCTTCCCCTGCAACAGCACGTGCAAGCAATGTTTTACCTGTACCCGGAGGTCCGACCAAAAGAACCCCTTTCGGTATGCGCGCTCCAAGTTCAGCGAATTTACGAGGGTCTTTCAGGAACTCAACGACCTCGACAAGCTCTTGCTTCTCTTCATCTGCGCCCGCAACATCTTTAAAGCGGACTTTTTTCTTCTCTTCATTGTAAAGCTTGGCTTTGCTTTTCCCAAAATTCATCACTCGGCTTCCGCCGCCCTGTGCCTGGTTCAATAAGAAGAAGAACAGGATAAAAATGATGATGAAAGGAATAATCGATGTAAAGAATGTTACCCATCCACTTGTTTCCTTGGCTGGCTTAATTTCCACATCTGCGTCAGCAGCTGCTTGCTCAATGCGGTTTAGGGTTTCCGGATTGTTCCATACATACGTAATGAAACCTTGGCCTTCTTTTTGGCCCTTCAGCTGGCCTTTTACCTCATACACACCGCGTTCAGGCTGTAATGATAGGTCACCCTCTACATTACCTGCCTCAAGCTGCTGCATGAATTTATCGTAAGTAATTTGTTCAGTTGGTTCGTTGTTTCCATTAAAGAAACTTACTACCCCAATAATGACTAAAAATATCAATAAATAAAAGATGGTATTACGGAAGATCCGATTCATCCCTTACCTCCTCCCACGGTAGACAAACTATATTAAATAGTATCATAGTAAATATTGCTAATACAAGAAATTGACATTCAGAATATTTAGTTGTTTCAAAAATATCTATTTCTCAGCAAGCCTTCTCACCGTTTATTTTGTATAGACTTCAGGCTTCAATACTCCGATGTATGGCAGGTTGCGGTATTTCTCAGCATAATCAAGGCCATATCCGACTACAAACTCATCAGGTACGATGAATCCTACATAGTCTGCCTGAATATCAGCTTTTCTTCCTGTTGGTTTATCCAGAAGAGTGACAATCTTGATTGACTTCGCTTTGCGGTACCTGAAAAGCTCAACAAGATAGCTTAGCGTCAAACCGCTGTCGATGATGTCTTCAATAATTAAAATATCTCTTCCTTCAACTGATGTATCCAAATCCTTTAGGATTTTAACCTCACCAGATGATACAGTTGAGTTGCCATAGCTTGATACATCCATGAAATCCATTTCAAGATACGCATCAACACGCTTCAGCAAATCACCCATAAAAGGCATTGCCCCTTTAAGGACGCCGATTGCCAGCGGGAAGCGGTCTTTATATTCCTCAGTTAACTGAGCCGCCAGCTGTTTCGTTTGTTCCTGAATTTCTTCTTCTGTAAAAAGTACTTTTTCAATATCATTTTTCATGACTATTGTGCCCCCTGGAAGATATCATTGCTTTATATAAGTTAATAGTAATAACGTGTTTCCTTTTTCACTTGCTTCATGGCTGGATTTTTTCAGGCCCGGAAGCCAAAGAATACTGCCTTCGCGATCTGTCACAACCGGCCATTCATCTCTTTGAGCCAAAGGAATTTTCAAATCGATAAAAATATCCTTTACCTTCTTTGAACCCGCCATCCCTTTCAATGTCATCCGGTCGCCCTTTTGCCTGTTACGAATGATTAACGGTATGCCTGATTGCTCCATGTCAATGATAAAACGATTCACGGAAGCATCTATGCCCGAAGCATCACTCAGCAATTCGGCCTCGATCCTATCACCATTGGGCAATATCACATTATCTGTTCCGAATAACTCGAAACAATAATTATGCCTTTCAGGTGGATTCAAATGAAAGTGGCAATTTCCATACGATCGTATGATTCTTAAACCGCTGGGGAAATCAAGTGTTCCTGATGGATGGGGATTGCGAATTATTGAAAAAATTTTTTCAATATGTATAGCGGAAAGAGAAGCAGGTCGATCTTTGTAGAGATAATTTAATATTAGTTTAATCCCTCTTCTTTGTAAAGGCATTGGCATTTGCTCAAATAAACTAATATCAATTGTTACTCCACTGTCCTCTTTCTTCATTACTTTATTCAATTTTTCCTTTGTTAATTCAACAAGATAATCTTCATCCATCTGCAATTCTTCACTAAAACGCTGAAAGTGCTCGTGTACAGCCGGATTCTCTTCCTTTAAAAACGGCAATACACTTTTTCTGAAACGGTTCCTGCTGTAGTATTCCTTTGCGTTGCTCGGATCTATTCTCGGCTCCAGATGATTCATCGTACAATACTCTTCAAGCTCCTCTTTAGTTAAACAGAGAAAAGGACGGAAAATCTGCACTCTGCCAAATTCACGCGAAAAAGGAATTCCAGCCCGGGCTTTTCCGGAACTGCCCCGTGTCAGTCTCATCAACACTGTTTCAACCTGATCATCACCATGATGTCCCAATGCAAGATATTGTAGATGATGCTTTTCCATCACTTCCTCGAAAAATCGGTAGCGGCATTCGCGGGCTGCCTGCTGGGAGCTCATTCCGGTCTTCTGCATAAATGCTGGAACATCCACCCTTTTCATTTCAAAGGAAATTCCGTGTTCCTCGCAAAAGTCCTTTACAAATAGAGCATCCTGATAGGACTCTTCCCCGCGGAACATATGGTCAACATGGACCGCAACAATGTTCAAAGACCATTTCACGCGCTGCGTCCACAAATAATGAAGCAGTGCGAGTGAGTCAGGCCCACCGGAAATCCCTACAGCAATCGCTTTATTACGCAGCTGAAAATTATGTCTTTCCAGAAAAGCATTAACCTTTGATTCAATCATTTCAGTACTTCCTTACAGGTATCGCCGGTTTAAGTCTATACCCATGCCGGCAACCCATTAATCTTCTAATTGACTTTTTCAGCTTAACACTTTTACACCTTTATTATCAAAAACTAAAGCGCATAGAAAGGAAACTATTCCTTATCTACGAACAGAACTGCGAAAGGTTTCAAAAAATCTATGTAATCTGGCTATAAATATAAATAAAATACAGGACCGAAATAATGATGATAATTGTCAGTGTTTCTAATGCTGAAGATTTCTTCTTTTTCTTGTTATAGCCTTTCCGTGTTTGCTGAAGTGCTGTTGCGTTCACAGGAGGAACATTAGTGTTTAGATGCTGACTTTTTTGCGTACTTGTTTTTGCTAGGGGGTCACCCTGGTTTAATGTAGATGTCTTTTGTTGATAACGACTGCTTCTGGAATCAGCTTTCGGCTGCCTCAACTGTAAAATTTCTTCCCTCATCTGCCGTGCTGATTGGTATTTACCCGTCAATGCGTTGGCTATTACATTTTCATACATCTTCAGCTCAGGGCTTTGCTTTACCTTGCCCATGATTTCGTTCAATCCGCCAGTGGTTTTGTTAAACCTTTTCGGGTAAGCGGTATTGACCATGATCATCCCGACGGCGAAAAGGTCGTATCCAGGGTCAGCTTTACGGCTTCCCAATCCCCAGTAACCTCTGTCGAAAAACTCAGTGAACTCTTTAATCGATCGTCCCTGCAATGTGGTTCCTCCCACATCAATACAGCGAATCCGCGCTGGCGGTCCTGTAACGATTAAATTATCTGGCTTCAAGTCTCCAAACACCCAGCCATTTTCATGCAAAATCTGCAGGTCCGCCAACAGCTGCAGAATCATTACTTCTTTCCAGTCAGGTCCCTTCTGCTGCAGGAATGTAAGGAAATCAGGCCCCTTGATAAACTCCATGATATAGAAGCTGACAAGCTTCCCAGGCCGCTCCCAATCGTCAACATCCAGCAAAGAAGGTCCGAGGGCAGATCCCTGGACCTTGGCAAAAGATTTTAACACATTGACCTCTGATGTAATCGACATTCCGTTGTCACTCATTTTCAGTGCTACTTGTGTATTGTTGTGCCTTGCAAGATAGACAATCCCATTCGCTCCAAAACCAAGTTCCTTTATTATGGTATATCGATTGTGATGCCATTTTCCCTGGATGATCGTTCCGGGAATGACTTTACACAGATTCTTCAAAGAAGGATTCATCATCACGGGACAGAAGGCTCCTTAAAGATCGTTTTTGATTGAAGTATGAAAGTGCTTCGCGAAGGGCTGGTCCTGTAGGTGTAATTCCTCCAGTAGTCAGCTTGGCAAATATGCTGGTCAGCGATTCTAGCTTTGGAGTCCAATCCAGCAATTTTTCGACATCGTTTCTTTTCCCGGGAAATACAAATACTGAAAAACGGTTGTCGCCAGATCTGGCATTAAGGCTTAAACTCAGGTCCAGCAACGCCTCTTTTACTGTCGGCAGCTTATGCTTCATGCTCGCGCTCGTATCGACAAGAATCAGCACTTCCAGCTCGACTGTCTCTCCTAACTCATCAACAACCTCCATGACTTCTCCACGTTTTTCAGGCGGCAGGTCTTCGACCGTTCTTCCCCCACCCAATATTTGCTGAAGTTCCTTGTTCACGACTCCCTGGAGGGTCTGTGTCATTGCTTTTCTTGTCACCATCTGCACAGTCTGTGAAAGTTGTTGTGCGTATACGATTTGGCTGACTCCGCCTCCGGAAAGTGCAATCCCTTCTATTTCTTTCATGCCCTGGTCATCTATAACATCCTGCTCCATTACACCAATCACGTTAACGGTAATCCCCTGTTCCTTTGCCAGAGCAGACATCGCGATTGGATCTTCCCCCTGGTTTGAACAGCCATCAGTTATAAGCAATATTTGCCTGATTGTACCTGTCTTCATGATAATCCCCTCTCATAGATAAATTTGTTACCATTGTCGACGAAGCGAAAAGGAAATATACATAAAAGACAGGGTTAATGCTTAAAATAACCTTTATGCCCGTTTTTGATAATTCGACATCGGAATCGATGCCCATTTAGGAATATTGTGATCGATTTTTGCTACAACTACCGTCATGTCGTCCTCAATCGAGCCTTCACGGGACCGGATCACTTCCTCCATGAGCAGATCAGCGATTGCCTGCGGATCTTCTGTCTGGAGTTCATTTATTTTCCGTTTCATCCAAAGATCATAATTCTCGACATGCTTTGGTCCTTCAAAAACGCCATCACTCATCATAATCAACAAATCCCCAGCCTTCAGCTGCTCACCGACTACGTCCACTTCAAACTCCTGCAGAATGCCCATTGGCAGATTGCTGGCCTGGATTTTCATGATTTTTCCGCCCCGCTTGATAAAGCTTGGTGTCGAACCTATTTTAAGGAACCGTGCTGATGCATTTTGCAGATCAACCATCACAAGGTCAAGCGTAGAAAAAATTTCATCTGTCGTTCTAAGCGATAAAATCGAGTTCACCGATTTGATGGCTACCTTCTCCTCTATACCTGACTGCAGGATTTGCTGCAGCAATAGCAATGTATCCCTGCTCTCTGAATGCGCTCTTTCTCCATTGCCCATTCCATCACTGATAGCAATCGCATATTTTCCGCCGCTAAGCTCAATCGTCGAATAGCTGTCACCAGATACAAGGTCGCCATCCTTTGCCGCATGCGCCACTCCTGTTAAAACAGTAAAAGCTTTAGCAGAGCGGAAAGTCACATGGCAAAATCCGTTTGGAAAAGTCGAGCACTCTTCTGAATTCACCACGATATTTTCTTTAAGGATATCGGACAGCATCGGCGCAATTAGTTTTTCGCATTCTCCATGTCCCTGACAATACGGTATGGTCATGTCGATATCGACATTTCCCTGTTCAAGGCTGTAGATTTCAACATGCTCGATATGGATGCCAAATTCCTGAAGCGCTTCAAGGATTTGCTCCTCCTGTTTGGAATGATTTTCACGCTCACGCTGGATTTCCTTTGCGAAGTCACCCATTACCTCGGATACTCCCAACAATTGGTCCGCCACCAGACGCCTGCTCTCCTGTACCTGCTTCTTAAGCTTCCTGTTTGCCTGGTAATAGGTCAGCTGCTGCTGCATGATTTCCATTACCTTTTTCGAACGCGTACAGTGCTTGTCCCATTCCCGAGAAAGTTTTTGTGGGACGACTCCTGAATTTTGGTCCATCTCCTGCATAATTTCGCTCATATAGTCATAGGTTGTATTAAAGTTCCTTGTCCAACAGTGATCTTTCTTAAAGCAGGTCTGGCATGTTTTTTCCGTTACATTACTTAAGAAATAATCCATATCGCGGTCTGTCTCAGTCGTTTCATCCTGTACCTGCAAGTTCGAGAAGCTTTTTGAAAGTGCTTCAAATACATTCGAAAACTGAACGACCCGTTGGGCAGTTACATCTCTCATCTTTCTCATATATTGCTGCTGCTCTGCTGAATACTCGGGAGTGCCAGGGATGTATTTTGCTATTTTGGAAGTTAGAGATTGGGGAGTTAATAAAAACAATAGGACGGCCGCAGCTGATTCCATCACTGTTTTGCTAAGTGCACCGCCGCCTTCTCCATACATGCCAATCAGCAGTGTTGCAATGAATAATCCCAGTGCCACACCAGGCTTTTTCCCCTCTTTTAACAGGCCGCCTAATAATCCTGAGAAAGCAAGCAGGCTCATATGGTAAAAGCTCGAAACGTTTGCCAGGCTGAAAATCAATCCAGTCACTACGCCTACCGTTGATCCTACCGTTGCCCCGGCAACAAAGGAGAAGATCAGGACCAAATAGCGGGACATAACGTGTTCTACCGACAAATCATATACCGTCCAGCCAATCGTTCCCGTCATAACTGAGGCCAGCATAATGATCAAACAAACGATTTCTTCTGTTTTTAAGGATTGTTTCCGTTTGCTGATTGTCATTAAAGGAATGCTTTGCAGGAAGATGAAAGTCAATACAAGGCTCAAACCTGCTTCAACTCCAGCCATCATCCCTTCATAAATGGTGATATGTCCGGACATAATAAGAGCTTTTAACAACTTGCCTATCAAAATAGTAGAAAATATATAAAAAGGCAAAACCTTCAAGTCATTCTTGATCCATTTTTTCGTCAATCGGTAGATCATCAAAAATAAGAATACAGAACTAAAGGTGAAAACCGCATCACCGAGTGATAATGTCGCTGCCCCTGCCACAAGACCAAACAACGCGATTGGCGCACGGTCCTTCCGGATTAAATAAACGGCCGCAAAAAATGGAAGGCTAAAAGGGGTTAACTGTGCAAGTATCAAGGCCCTGCCAAGCAAAAATCCAATGAACAAAAATATATAGCCTTTTTTCAGAAAAAGGTTTTCGATTTTGGATTGCAGCTTCGCCATGCCTTTCGCAAACCTGAATCGTGATTCCTCGAGATGAACTTCACTGATCGGTTCTATCATGTTCCTTTCTACCTTTTGCATTCAATACACTCCCCGTTTTTATATCGTTGCAAATTATTATAAAAGGGAGCAAAACAGAAGTTTGTCAAAAACAAGGACAAGCATCAAAGTTTCGTTCGACTCATTTCCCCGAAAACAATGTATTTCCTCGAATAATCTCGTTATCTTCCTGCCACGGTCTGCCATTACCATACATATAAGCACTTTGACCTAAAATTTTCCTGATAATAATTTCTATTTTTCTTTTAAAAATCCATTGACACTATTTTAATATCTATGTATTATATTTCTTGTGCCTCAAAACACAATATCATGGCGGTGTAGCTCAGCTGGCTAGAGCGTACGGTTCATACCCGTAAGGTCGGGGGTTCGATCCCCTCCGCCGCTACTAACGAAAAGCGTAGGCGACTGCTTAGCTCCGACAAGCACTTCGGGCCGGCAGGTGAAGTCGTTCTTTGACTTCATCGGACGGATCGAAGCGACTCGAGGAGCTAGGAGCCGAAGCTGGACATTTGAAGAAACAATATTATGGCCCCTTGGTCAAGCGGTTAAGACACCGCCCTTTCACGGCGGTAACACGGGTTCGAATCCCGTAGGGGTCATCCTATTAAAAAACTCGTTCCTTTTATAAGGAGCGAGTTTTTTTGTATTAACTGAGCATGTTGATGAGCATATTATTTCGACGCGAATCAATTATTATAAAAAATAGCCTGCTAGAGTACCGTATCTCTAAAATCAAAGTAAGATATTCCGGAAAAATTAATTTTATTCCGGATTCCTCATCAGATATTCCGGAATTTTTTAATTTATTCCGAAAAACACCCAGTTTATTCCGAAGTTTTTCATTATATTCCGAAAATCAATGATTCAGCGCTGAACCAAAATAAAAAAGACAAGCCCCGAAAGACTTGTCTTGATATAGCAATTACCTGCTATTATATATGTTCACTTAGCAGCAAGTTAACCTCTTCTAGCTCCTCTTCCACCGCGCTTAGATTCAGTTGCACGTTTCAGAGTAGACAGACGGTCTTCACTGTCCTTCAAAAATTTCGCCATTTTTGTTTCGAAATTTTCAGGACGGGCGTTCCGATTGTCGTTTGGTCTTCCACCACGCGGACGTTGTGTGTACGGCCTTGATTCAGATCTTTCTGGTCTTGCAGGTCTTTCAGGTCTTTCTGGCCTGTCTACTGCCTTCTTAATAGATAAACCAATTTTGCCGTCTTTTTCAACATTGATGACTTTCACTTCAACCTGGTCGCCCACTTTTAGGTGGTCATTGATGTCCTTAACATAATTATCAGCAACCTCACTGATATGGACGAGTCCAGTTGAGCCGCCTGGCAGTTCCACAAACGCCCCGAAATTTGTAATACCTGTTACTTTACCCTGTAGCTTGCTGCCTACTTCGATTGACATAAAAAAGTTTTGCCTCCTTAAAGATATAAAAAATCAAACTTACTACATATTATACAGAATATAAAAAAAGAGTGTCAATAAGGCGAATCTTGGGAGTCCTTTTTATCTTTAGGGAGGTTGAAGATAATTTCATTTTTTTCCGATAAGAAATATTCTTTGCGAGCCAGCTTGGCTATGTATTCATCGTCATTAAGCTTGACTATTTCTTCATCAAGAATCTCTTGCTTCTTTTCCAGGCTTGCCAATTTCTGCTCAAGCTTTTCTTTTTCTGCCTTCTTATTTTCAAGTGAGGCAGACTGTGAAATGAAAGTCGAGATCATCAAATATGAGATAACGGATGCGAAAAGGGCAAAGACCGCGAGGCGCCTGAATAGCAGCTTTCGCTTCCTGCTTTCCGCAATCCCTGCTATTTCACGCTGCTGCACATACTGGTTTTCAATCTTGGATATTTTTCGTTTCCTGATGACACTCATTCCCCGCAGTCCCCCTTACATTTATTTTTTAAATTTCTTCAACCATTTTATCGGCAATAAAGAGTAATTCTTTACTAGGATTAGAAATCCTGCCAATTTATTATATAACTTCTCGACGCTTTTTTTAATCTTTTTCGGCAAAAGTTTCCAAAAAAGTAAGAAAAGTAACTGAATCGGCTTCCAAAGGAGTTTCAACACCCATAATAAAACGGCAAGAAGCCATTTTACAAGAGCATAAAGGCCTCTTCCCGCCAGGACTAGCAGCGATAAAACAGTTGCGGCCAGGAACTGCAGAGGCCGTATAATCAATAACCTGAATGCTTTCACAAAGAACACATATACACTTATCGTAATCGCGATGACTCGTTCAAGCGCCTTCAGATAAGTCTTTTTGAATAGGCTCTGGTACGCTGCAAAGCCACATAATAATGCAAGAAAAATATAAAAGCGCAATTCTCCCATATTCACAGAAAATAGAATATAGAAAATTGACAATCCCTGGAATAGCCAAAAAAGAATGTCATTGATAAATACGATCCACGACTTACGCTTTGACCTTTTTAAAAAACGGTTATGCGTATCAAGCGAAGCTCCGAATAAGCTGCCCATCCCAATCATGGCGAGCATCGTCAAAAATTGGGTAGACAGCGTCATCGGAATAACTTGCTAAAGAAGCCTTTAGCTTTCTCCCCATGCTGGTCATCAAGATAGACCAGGTCAAAGATTTTTCCTTTGATCGAAACAATTCCCTTGTCGACATCCAGGTTCTTCATCTGGAGGTTCTGGCCTTTAATCGCCAGGAATCCCATTACAGTTTCTAATAAGAACTCTTCATTATCGAAGCTTTCTACTTGCTTTACTCCTGTAATCTCCAGTGTCCGCCTGCCTCTCATCACTAAATCATGGTCTGGCAAATTACTTTTTGTCTGGTTCGTTTCATAATATTGGCTCATCGTTACCCCTCACAATCGCATAATGCACTTTTGTACATGTTTATGATTTAGAGAGAGATAATAGAACAAGCCTTCAGGTGATTGGAGATTACTCTTCGTCGTCACCCGGAATTCTTTCTTCGCCCAGCATCGTGTACATCTCAGCGGCTTCATCCTTGCGGGATGTTTCCTGAATGCGGTCGATCCTTACAGAAACGACCTTTTGTCCAAATCGGATTGCCAGCTCATCGCCCGCTTTTACATTCGTGCTGGCCTTGGCAGGGACACCGTTAACAGAAATCCTTCCCTGATCAGATACTTCCTTCGCCAATGTTCTTCTTTTAATCAATCTTGACACTTTTAAAAATTTATCCAACCTCATAGTTTCTAAACCCCTTTTTCGTTATTGGTTCAATTTACCTTTATAAACCTTGTTTCTTTGCTTCATTCCAAAAAGAATCAAGTTCTTCTAGAGAATAGCTGTCTACTGACTTTCCGTTTTCTGCGGCTCTTTGCTCGATATAGGCAAATCGGCGCATGAACTTTTGGTTCGCCTTGAATAGAGCCTCTTCTGGATTCATGTCATAATGCCTCGCAAAATTGACAAGCGCGAACAGCAGGTCTCCGTACTCCAGTTGAATATCCTCCAGCTTACCTTTTTCCGTGATTTCCGCTGACAGCTCATCGATTTCTTCTTTCACCTTATCAAGGATTGGCGCAGCTGTTTTCCAGTCAAAGCCTACCTTGGCTGCTTCCTTCTGCAGTTCATAGGCTTTCAGCAGATTTGGCAGACCTTTTCCTGCACCTTCAAGCAGTGACTTCACCGCACCGCCCTTTTCCTGCTCCTTAATTTCCTGCCAGTTTTTCATGACTTCCTCTTCATTTTCAGCCGTTTTGTCGCCAAAAACGTGTGGATGTCTGCGGACCATTTTGGCGGATACACCTTCAATTACATCATCGATGGTAAAGTAGCCTTCATCTTCGCCAATCTGGGCATGAAGCATGACCTGCAGCAGCACATCACCAAGCTCTTCGATCATATGGTCAATATCCTCGTTATCAATTGCCTCGATCAATTCATAGGACTCTTCAATCAAATATTTTTTAAGGGACTGATGGGTCTGCTTCTTATCCCAAGGACAGCCGTTCGGACCCCTCAATATTGATATAATTCCACGCAGCTTTGAAAAATCCTTGTATAAAATCTGCTCCTCTTCTGCAGGAGGTACATAAACAGAGGTTAAATTGCTCAATTCCATTTCTCTGTCCAATTCATATAATGGAACTTTCCTGATCACTTCGTCCTTGCTGCCTGCAGCTGTAACAATATAAACTTCATATTCATCCGGCAATTTTTCCATCAGGGTTAACTTGACCTCTGATGCGACAAAAGAATCATAGACCTGTCCAATGATCGTATGGCTTTTCAGCAGCAGTGATTCCTTTGACAGCTCTGTACCGTCAAGCAGCTGGAATCCTTCAATCGGATCAATTTCCAGCGCCTGGAACATGGCATCAAGGAAGCTCTGTCCGCCGCCAATCTCGATTTCAGTATTTCTTTCCGGCCCTCTCTCTAGTAAAAGCTGAACAGTACGCTCTGCGATCAGGGGATGTCCCGGCACAGCATAGGTCACTGGCTCTTTTTTCGCTTCTGCAAGCAAAGTCTCGGTAATTTCCTCATACACATCCGCAAACTGGTCGTGTTTCTCGTAGATCGAATCAAAAGATTGAAATTGCAATCCTTCCTGCTCAAGCTCCGCCACTACCGGGTGTTCTTTTGTCCGTAAAAAGAGATTTTTATCCTGCTTTAATCTTTTATATACTCCAAGGGGGAGCTGGTCTAAGTCACCAGCGCCAAGCCCTATGATGGAAATCTTGTTTGTCATTTCCTGCTGCCTCCTGTCTTATTTAAAAATAGCTGAACCAGCCTGCTGCCAAACGGCAAGGTCAATAATTCCTCTTCATTCAAAGCCTTCGTTTTGATTAAAACCATTAAATAGACAATTGCACCAAACGCCACTGCGCTCAATGCCTGTATAATGGCAGCGAGCCTGTCAGGTTCAACATACCGATAAAGAAAATCGGTTGTCTGCAAATAAAAATAGAGAAAAATACTCATAACAGCTGATGAAAAAAGAATTTTCGCCATAAACGTAAGCGACAGAACCGGCTTCCCTAATTCACCCCTCAAACGGGCCACAAGAATAACCAAAATAATCAGCATGGCTAATAAAGTAGCGTTAACCGCACCCATCGCACCTGCTCTTGGGATAAAAATAAGGTTCAGGCCGTATTTCAAACCAAAGCCAGCTAGAATGACGACTGCTGGGAAAATCGTTTTGTTAAGCCCTTGAAGAATACTAGTGATTGTTAAAATCACTGATCCTAACAGAATCATTAAACTCAGCACTCCAAGGACATTTGAGCCCTCCGCATTTTCAAAAAGCATGATGTTGACGGGAACGATAATACTGAATAACCCTGCGGCCGCACCAGCGCCGAAAAGCAGACTTGTCTGAAGAGCAAGTCTTATTTTCTGCAGAATTACATCAGTGCGATTCCTTAATTTTTCTCCTGAAATTGCCGGAACAAGGCTCAAGGACATTGAGGTTGCCACAACCGTTCCAAGCTGGATCAAAGGCTGTCCCCTGTCAAAGATTCCTTTAGCCGATTTTGCCTCGTCCACTGCCAAACCCATTTCCAATAGAGATGTATACATATTCAGGGAATCTGCAAGCTGAAACAATATTAACAGCATGCCACTAATGCTTATGGCAAAACCCTGGACAACCAGAGCTTTTACAACCCATGCCGCATCCGCAAAAAGTGTCTTTGCCTGATAGTGCCTAAATGGATTAACTGTTCTATTTTTTAAATAGAAGTAGCTTAGAACAGCAGCTGAGAACAATCCCCCGGTAACCGAGCCGAATACTGCACCAGCTCCGGCAAAATATAAGGAGTATCCCTGCTGTATGAATAACGCGGATAGTATCAGGATCGTTGCAACCCGTACCAATTGTTCAGACACTTGAGAAACAGCGGTTGGCACCATATTGCCCTTGCCCTGGAAATAACCCCTGTATACGGATGTAAACGGGAAAATCAGAAATGGAACTGATACAACCTTAAACAACAGACTGAGCTCAGAATCACCCATTTTTTCAGCAATCCAGTCAGACCCAAAGTAAAAAATTGAAAATAGCAGCATTCCTAAAAATCCTAAGAATAATAATGATATCGCCAGCATCCTGTCAGCCCGTCCGCTGTTCCCCCTAGCCTGCTGCTCGGTATACAGCTTGGAAATGACAACCGGAAAACCATATGTAGATAAAACCATGACAATCCCATAAAAAGGATAAACCTGCTGATAAATATAAAAACCTATATCCCCAACGATATTTTGGAATGGGACACGGTATATCGCGCTTAATATTTTTGTAACCAGGGCCGCCAATGTCAAAATCATGGCTCCCTTAACCAAATCTTTTGAATCTGTAACGGGCTTCATCGCCCATCTCCTTCCAATTCCAGTTTCACCAAGTTATTATATCATAAGGTTTTTAGGACTCTATATAGCCAATATCAACCGAGTCATGGAGTAACCTCTACCCCAATGCCAGGCGCGCCCAACATGAAAAGGGGCAGCCTCGGCAGCTGCCCTTTTATGAATGATAAAATTTCGGTTAAACATGATTTTTCAGAATCTAGATTATGACTCCATCTGTCTCGCAAGGAAGCCAGCAGCTGTCTCAACTGCTTTTTGCTCAACATCTCCTAATGAGCCTTCTTTAGCGAAAATGATAACAGCCCCGATAGGATCACCGTTTGCAATAATTGGCCCAATTGTATAGGACGAAACAGGTTCTTCAATGCCCTCAACAAGCGAAATGTTTGCTTGCTGGTTTACTAAAGTGGAATTGCGGTCTTCCATCGTCTTTTCGACAAGTTCACTGATGCTTTTATTCAAGTAGTCCTTCTTAGAACCTCCGGCTAATGCAATATACGTATCGCGATCGCAGATTAGTATCGGATTTCCTAAGCTGTCATATAGCGCTTCTGCATATTCCTTCGCAAAATCGCTTAACTCGCTGATCGGAGAATATTTCTTTAAAATGACTTCACCATCGCGGTCCACAAAGATTTCAAGTGGATCTCCTTCACGAATACGCAGCGTTCTTCTTATTTCTTTAGGAATGACGACACGACCTAAATCATCGATTCGACGAACAATACCAGTTGCTTTCATCCAACGTTGCCTCACTTTCATCTGATGATTATTTTGTTTGGTAATGACAATTTAAACCTTTATTAATCATCCTTACCAAGTTTGAACTTAGTATCTTTCATATGGAAAGTTCTATACACTTCTAAAAATATTTTCTCTGAAGTGATAAAGATGCCAAAAACGGATAAACCTTCCAGCTGTTAAAAGCGTACAAAGAAAAATTACCCTTGTCTCACTTTTTTGAAACACTTTCCAGTTTTACATTTTCGTTACAAGGTATTTCCCTATGATTACGATACCGAGTTCTCTTGTTCTTTTTGGGAGTCATGCAATCCCTTCACCATTTCAAAAGTAATATCAAACCAGCGATCGTTTTTAATGACTTTCGTATGGATGACCATCTTAAGCTTTTTACCTTCCATTCCGAGCCCTACAGCATTCCGATATTGGCTGCTGACCTTAAAGACTTTCTGTCCGTCAATTCTGCTGCTTCCTTCTTCTGATAAAAGTATATTTACATCCTGCTTAACTTGTTTTATGGATTCTACACCCGCAGTAATGGCATACACCTTTAATTCGGCAACCTTGAACAGAGCTTCTACCTCTCCAGGGAAATCGCCATACCGGTCAATGATTTCTTCTTTTAATTCTTCAATATCCTTCAGTGTATCGATTCCGCGGAAACGTTTATACATTTCGATTTTTTGGTGGCCATCAGAAATGTAGCTATCAGGGATATAGGCATCCAGCTCAAGATCAATCTCGATGGAAGGCCTGCGGACTTGCTCCTTCTCCGGCTTCCGTTCTTCAATTGCTTCCTTAAGCATTTGCGAATATAAATCGAAACCGACTGAGTCGATAAAGCCATGCTGCTGAGCTCCAAGCAGATTTCCCGCTCCTCGAATCGATAAGTCTCGCATCGCGATTTTGAATCCTGACCCTAGTTCAGTGAATTCTTTAATCGCCTGAAGGCGTTTTTCGGCAACTTCGGTTAGCACTTTATCTTTTCGGTAGGTAAAATAGGCGTAGGCAACCCTGTTGGAACGCCCTACCCTTCCTCTAAGCTGATAAAGCTGGGATAAGCCCATTTTATCGGCATCATAGACAAGGAGCGTATTCACGTTAGGAATATCAACACCCGTTTCGATGATCGTCGTGCTCACCAGCACGTCAAATTCACCTTCCAGGAATCCAAGCATGACGGATTCAAGCTCATTTTCCGACATTCTTCCATGCGCAAAGGTTACTCTCGCATCAGGGACAAGCATGGAAATTTCTTCAGCTTTCCGTTCAATGTCCTCAACCCGGTTATAAAGGAAATACACTTGTCCGTCCCGGGCAAGCTCCCGTTCAATTGCTTCACGGACAAGTCCGCCGTTATATTCCATGACATACGTCTGGACAGGGAATCGGTTTTCAGGCGGTGTCTCGATGACGGATAAATCCCTGACCCCTAGCATCGACATGTGCAGCGTTCTTGGAATTGGTGTCGCTGTTAAGGTCAGTACATCTACATTTGTTTTAAGCTGCTTGATTTTTTCTTTATGAGTTACCCCAAAGCGCTGCTCTTCATCGATAATCAGAAGACCAAGATCCCTGTAGGTGATTTCCTTCGATAATAAGCGATGGGTCCCGACGACGATATCGACGCTTCCTGCCTTGAGTCCCTTTATGGTTTCAGTCTGCTGCTTTCTTGACCTGAACCTGCTCAGCAAGCCGATGTTAATCGGAAAATCCTGAAACCTCTCTCTAAGCGTTTCATAATGCTGCTGTGCCAGGATTGTTGTCGGTACAAGTAATGCTACCTGCTTGCCGTCGGCAATTGCCTTGAAGGCCGCTCTGATTGCGACTTCAGTTTTACCGTAGCCGACATCACCGCATAGCAGGCGGTCCATCGGCCGTTCACGCTCCATATCAAGCTTGATTTCATGGATGGAACGGATTTGATCCTCTGTTTCCTGATATGGGAAGGAAGATTCGAAATCACGCTGCATTTCACCGTCTGGAGAGAACGCATGGCCTACGCTCGACTCTCGCTCCGCGTAAAGCTTGATGAGATCGTCTGCAATATCCTGGACAGATGACTGAACCTTGCTCTTGACCCGTTTCCAGTCGCTGCCGCCCAGTTTGTAGATCTTTGGCTCTTTCCCTTCAGAGCCTACATATTTCTGTACAAGATCAATTTGCTCCACAGGTACATATAATTTATCTGTTCCATGGTAGCGGATATGGAGATAATCCTTATGCACCCCATTGATGACGAGCGTTTCAATACCCAAATACTTCCCGATTCCATGATTCACATGGACAACATAATCGCCAACCTTCAATTCCGAGTAGCTTTTAATCCTCTCTGCATTCGAAAGCTTTTGTCGCCTTGGAGCTTTTTTGGTCTTTTTATTAAAAAGCTCCTCTTCAGTAATCAGAGCGATCTTCTGGATTGGGAACTCAAAGCCCGTATTCAGGCTTCCCTGGATAATCTGGACTTTCCCTGGCAGTATATCCTGCTTGCTGCTAGCCCTTACTGCATCTATTTCATAATCCTCGAGCACCCGCTCAAGCTTTTTGACTCTCTCATCATCCGGGCCAAGAAAGATCACCGCATAATTCCCTTTTCGCCAGCGATCAATTTCACCCTTCAGTACATGCATTTGCCCGTGGAAGCTTTGCATCGGTTTGCACGAGATGTTAATGATATTTTGCGGGCTTGTGTTTGGGACATGCCTTAAAAACAAAGATAAATAAACAATCGGATTCGCCGATTTACTCAGCAGTTCAGGAAGATGGTGTGAAATCTTAAGATCATGGATGATCTGCCCTTCTCCAAGAAGACTCGTATACCATTCCGCTTCCTCCTTGTTCAGCGATTCATTCATTTCCTGCACCCTGCTTATTTCATCAACAAACAGAAAGCCGCCTGATGGCAAGTAATCTATTAAACTTTGAGGCTTTTCATAAGCGACCGATAAGTACTTGAATACTTGATCTGGCTTTTGCCCATTTCTTAACTGCTCAAGTTCGTAGCCGATATTCTGTGCCATGAGTGTCTTTGCTTTATCATCCTTCAGCTTTTTCAGACTGTTTGAAAGCCCAGCTTCAAGACCTGTGACTAGTCGGTCCAGCTGTTCATTTTCCAGTGGAATTTCTGTCGCCGGTCCAATTAAAACCGATTTCATTTTTTCCTTTGAACGCTGATCTTCGAGTGAAAACGTCCGGATTGAATCAACCTCCGCATCAAACAGCTCAATCCTGATTGGGTCAGCGGAAGTCAGCGGGTAAATATCAATGATCCCGCCCCTGACACTGAACTCACCCGGAGCTGATACCATACCTGCTCTTGTGTAGCCCATGCTTACAAAACGATTGAGTACATTATCGAGGTCGATTTCTTCCCCGAGTTTAAACGTCATCTGGAACTTTGCCCATAATTGTTTTGGCGGCAATGCTTTTCTTAAGCCCGCCATTGGAACGATGACCATGCCTGATTTCTTCTTGCTCCAATGATTCAGAGCCTCTATCCGCTGTGCTTTCAGCTCCGGGCTGGAAATACTGATTTCCGCGGCAATCAATTCATTTGCCGGATAAAGATAGACTTCGTCTTCCCCTACTAAATTAACAAGATCATCGTATAATTTTTGTGCCTGTAATAGATTATGCGTCACAACCAGGACGGGGCGTTTTGTCTGTTCGTATATTGCCGCTAAAAAGACCGTCCTTGCCGAACCGGACAGTCCTGCGACAAGCTGTTCCCTCAGCCCCGCGTCCATACCGGAAATAACCGATTGGACATCATCCTGATGACTAAATAGAGCTTTCAGCCCCTGCATCCAAACCTCTCCCTCTCTTTTTAAAAATTTATTATCGTTCTGCGCAATTAATAGTTTTCCATTGCCTGATATATAAACAGAAAAATGCTTTGGATGAGGAATCCAAAGCTTGTCAGTGAATTAAATAGTCATGTTGATGAAGGTCTGGATTTCGGTCCAAAGCTTCCTGACAGTCTTCACAGATCGATTTTATATGGATGTCGCCATTGCCTGCGTAAGAAACCATCTCCTGCCGTTCTTCCTCGGTAAGCTTGTGCAAGCCAAGGCTTTCGCTATGGACAGACATCCTGTCCAGCGAGCCGATACTCGTGCCGCAATGACGGCATTGATAATGTATAGCCATGCCCGTCCCTCCCAAATTAAGTCATTATCATTATTGACCCTTTGCGAGGAACTTATGCACTTAGCCTATTGAATGTTTCTTATTTAAAATTATATTACTAAATAGATGTTTAGGATAACTGTTATTCTCGGGTTCAGCTTGAATTCCTACTAAAAGCCTAGCGATTAAAGGTGTTCATCACTTCTAAAAACGGCTTTTTCATCCATTCTTCACATGCATCGGCCGATTTCACTACGGCTTCTTGCATGTGCTCTTGCTCTTCACTGGTAAAACGGCCAAGCACCCAATCAGTCACCGCCATACCGTTCTGAGGGCGGCTGATACCCACTCTGATGCGGTTGAATTCCTGCGTTCCTGTATGGGCAATTGTCGACTTAATTCCATTATGGCCGCCAGCGCTGCCTTTTTGTCTTAAGCGAATCCGGCCCGTTGGCATATCAAGATCATCGTAAATTACGACTAAATCGTCAATATCTATGTCGTAAAAATCCATGACAGCTCTGATGGATTCCCCAGAAAGATTCATATAAGTAAGGGGCTTCAAGAGGATTACCTTTTCACCGCCAACAAAACCCTTTCCATAAATCCCTTTGTGCTTTGCCTGATCTAGTGGAATGTTCCATCTTTTCGAAAGCTCATCGATCACTTCAAACCCTATATTATGCCTGGTTTTATCATATTGTTTCCCTGGATTCCCTAAACCCACAAACAATTTCATTCTTGTTTCACACCCCTTATCAGCAAAGCGTAACCGCCTAAAAAGAGAACGCAAATTAAGCACGCCCCATCCTCCTCCAGATACGCCTTGGTTAGACGACTCTATTTTCACAACCGTAAAAGACGTAACCTCTTCAGGCTACGTCCATTACCTACTATATTATTATTCGCTAGCTTCTGTTTCTCTTCCTTCTTCATTTTCAGGTTGTCCTGGCTCTTGTTCTTCTCCAGAATTAATTTCTTCTTCCTGTTTCGGAGGAAGGATGGAAACTAGTACTGTGTTTTCATCATCATTTATTTCATAATTTCCTGTTTTGATATCCGCAAGTGTCAGGTTCTCACCTACCTGAAGATTGGTCACATCGACATCTATGGATGGTGGAATGCTTCCAGGAGTAGAAGTAATGTTCACTTCATGCACAGGCTGCTGCATGACGCCGCCATCCTTCACACCTGCAGCCTCCCCGACGAGATTGATTCGAACACTCGCATTTACCTTAGAACTCTTGTCCACTGCAAGGAAATCAGCATGGAGGACCACGTTTTTGATATGGTCTTGCTGGTAATCAGTCAGCATGACATCCTGCTGGCTGCCGCCAACATCAAGTGAAATCACGCCATTTTTCCCATTTTCCCGGATCGTCTTAAGAAACTCAATGCTGTTTATATAAATCGATTTGCTTTCTGAATTCCTTCCATACACGACTGCCGGAATGTTGCCCTCCTGGCGTATACGTCTTAGATTAGAACCTGTGCGTTCAGTTGCTTTCAATACTGCACCCATGGTTTTGTCCCCTTCCTATTCAATAAGTTTTGTCTATATAAAAAATGCCCCAAAATAGGAAGGTCTAAACGTTTAACTTTCGTTTACCATAAGCTTACCAGCAAAAACAGGATTAGGCTTGCCCTGGGGCAAGCCTGTTTTGTTCCTATAAAATTAATCAAACAGCGTGCTTACTGATTGCTCTTCATGGACGCGGATAATCGCCTCGCCAATCAATGGAGCAACAGACAGCTGATGAATTTTGTCAACTCGCTTTTCTTCTGCAAGCGAAATTGAATTTGTCACAACCAGTTCTTTTATCTTGGAGTTTTGGATACGTTCAATTGCTGGACCTGATAATACAGGGTGTGTACAGCATGCATACACCTCAAGCGCACCGTTTTCAACCAATGCATTTGCTGCAAGTGTGATCGTACCTGCTGTATCGATGATATCGTCGATCAGGATGGCAACTTTGCCTTCAATATTACCAACGATATTCATAACTTCAGCTACATTTGGCTTTGGTCGGCGCTTATCTATGATTGCAATCGGCGCTTTCAGTCTCTCTGCCATTTTTCTTGCGCGTGTCACTCCGCCGTGGTCAGGAGATACGATAACAACGTCTCCATTCAATTCCTTGCTCTTGAAGTGGTCTGCAAGGATTGGCACACCCATTAAATGATCAATCGGAATATCAAAGAATCCCTGAATCTGTGGTGCATGAAGATCCAGCGTAATGACGCGTGTGGCGCCTGCAGTTTCAAGAAGGTTTGCAACAAGCTTAGCAGTGATTGGTTCACGTGCACGTGCTTTACGGTCCTGGCGTGCATAGCCATAGTAAGGCATAACGATATTGATCGTTTTTGCAGAAGCACGTTTCAATGCATCGATCATGATCAGCAATTCCATGATGTTTTCATTTACAGGTGAACTTGTAGACTGGATGACATATACATCACAGCCACGGATACTTTCTTCGATGTTAATCTGGATTTCTCCATCGCTGAATTGGGAAACGGAGCATTTTCCTAACTCTACTCCAATTACCTTAGCAATTTCCTCGGCAAGCTCAACATTTGAATTAAGTGAAAAAACCTTTAAATTTGGGTCTAGATACTGGTTTGACATTGTGGACCTCCAAGACTTATTTCTTTACGTTCATTTTCCCTACATAATCTTCTTTGTTGACTTGACGCGCACGTGCGAGTGCAAGTGCTTCACCTGGAACATCCTCAGTGATGGTTGAGCCGGCTGCAACATAAGCGCCTTTTCCAATCGTAACTGGAGCAACAAGATTCGAATTGCAGCCAATGAAGACGCCGTCTTCGATCTTCGTCAAGAATTTGTTCTTGCCGTCATAGTTAACTGTAATCGATCCGCAGCCGATGTTCACATCAGCGCCAACCTCAGCATCGCCAATATAGCTTAAGTGTGAAGCCTTGCTTCCACGGCCGAATACCGCTTTTTTAATCTCAACAAAATTTCCGATTTTCACTTCATCATGTATATCGGAATCTGGCCTGATATGGGCAAATGGCCCAATGTTGACCTCTGAACCAATTTTACTGTTGAAAGCCGCTGACTGACGAATAACTGTATTGTTTCCAATTTCACAGTCGCTAATTTCACTATTTGGTCCAAGCTGGCACTCGGAACCAACTACTGTTTTACCAGATATCGTTGTCCCAGGATAAATGACAGTGTCCCGGCCAATTTCCACATCTGGTCCGATATACGTGTTATCAGGATCAATGAATGAAACACCGTTGCGCATATGGAACTCATTGATGCGCTTTTTCATTGTGCGCTCCGCTTCTGCCAGTGCAACACGATCGTTGACCCCCAGCGTTTCTGCAAAGCTATCCGTAACATAAGCAGAAACAATCTCGCCCTGGTTCTTCAAAATTTCGATTACATCCGGAAGATAGTATTCTCCCTGGACATTATCATTTGATACCTTATGGATAGTTTCGAACAATGACTTGTTATCGAAGCAATAAGTACCTGTGTTGATTTCATCGATGCTTCTTTCCTGCTCAGTCGCATCCTTATGCTCAACGATTTTTTCAACGAAGCCATCGCCATTTCTGACAATGCGGCCATATCCAGTTGGATCTTCCGCTCTTGCTGTCAGAATGGTTGCTTTCGCGTTTGTCTCTTCGTGATGTTTGAAAAGAGCTTCCATCGTTTCAGCTTTAATCAGTGGTGTATCGCCGCATACAACGATTGTAACGCCTTCTTTATCCGCAAGCATTGCTTCCGACTGCAGGACAGCATGGGCTGTTCCAAGCTGTTCAGCTTGAAGTGCGTATTGGCTGTCACCGCCAAGCTGTTCTTTCACTTTTTCAGCACCGTGCCCGACAATCGTCACGATTTCGTTTATATTAAGACTTTTCACTTGGTCAATAACATGTTGAACCATCGGCTTGCCGCATACAGGGTGAAGTACCTTATATAACTTGGACTTCATTCGCGTACCCTGACCGGCCGCTAAAATGATTGCATAACGATTAGACATTAGCAGGCCTCCAATTTTACCTTTTTATCCATTACGAATATATCTTAAATAGCCGGGTATTTCAAGAATAGAAGAGCAAGTACAATTATTTGTCATTTATACGGTGGGTCGTTTTTTTGAAAAAACGTTTAATTCTGCTGAAAAATGGGTTTATGGAGGAGCAAATGAGGGGAATTAAAAAAGAGCCCTACTTATGCAGCAGGCTCTTGGTGTCTTGCGTTATATTTCTAGGAAGCTCCAGCTTCTTCGAATTCAACTTCTACTTCACCTAAACGGTGGTATTCTGCCAATACAGCTTCCTGAATCTTTCCGCGTGTGCCCGAATTGATCGGATGCGCGATATCACGGAACTCGCCATCAGGAGTACGTTTACTTGGCATTGCAACAAATAGGCCGTTGTTTCCATCAATCACCCTGATATCATGGACAACAAACTCGTTGTCAAGCGTGATGGAAGCGATTGCTCTCATCCGTCCATCTGTATTAACGCGGCGTAATCTTACGTCAGTTACTTCCATTCTGTTCACCACCTTTACAAATAGATAAAATTCTAGTTAAATAATTCCACAATGAATTCAAAACTCCTTCTTTATTCAGAAAATTTTTTTAAAAAAATAGGGCAAATCCATGAACATTTTCTTATTGAAAGCCCTATCACTCTATTTTTTCAAGTGAAAATAGGCTTTTTTGGCTATTGACGACTATTAAAAATACGGACAGTAGAATATTAATTATCTGCTATAGTTGATTTTTATTCCCTGTTAATTGGAGCGAAAATATACAAAAGACTTCTTTTTTTTTAATTCCCCCATAATGAAAAAATGACATAAAAAAACGCCCGTTATTTAACGAGCGCGATTACTTCAATCTCTACCAATGCATCTTTCGGAAGTCTTGCTACCTCTACTGTCGAACGTGCAGGCTTATGAACATTGAAATACTCCCCATACACTTCATTCAATT
>NZ_JBAVFI010000121.1:0-1749 GCF_049588175.1 Mesobacillus sp. | reverse complement strand
CAAGTGGAGATGTGCGGGCGCAGAAGGTGATGGAAGTGTATATCGAGCATACTTGGGAGTCGCCATATCGGTTTAAACAAAATATGAAATCGATAGATAATTTTACTGATATTGTTCAATTTCATGTCTCAGAGAAAATAGGTCTTTCTTAATGGTTAATAGAATCACTTTTAGCGGGATCAGTTTATGATTCCGCCTTATTTAATTATCGACAGGTTTTGTATAGTTATTCTCAGAATCTCACGTGAATTTTGCTGAAATTGATAGAATAAGATATTTTGATCATATACTGTGAAAATTCCCTCTGCTAAATTCCCTATAAACTGATTTTACTTGTCGGTTAATGAAAAACGAATCTCCTTGTACCACTATTATTTTCCGAATAGTATGTAATTACGGCCGTAAATAAGAGAGTCAGGGAGTGGATTAATTGAAAAAGGTATTAAAAACAAGTCTATCATCTGTAGTACTTGCTGGTACATTATTTGCTGGGTTTCCTAGTGCATATGTACCAAAGGAGATTGATGTTTTACATAAGGCGGAAGCCCAAAAAAGTCACTCTCATGCTTCACTGGATTTAGCAATCATGAATGATGAAAAGTTGATTGAATCATTTATTAAGCGAGGACTTCTATCTAAAGATGCCTCAGATGCCGAAAAGCAAAAATTCCTTAAAAATTATTTAGCCTTAAAGGGAAAAACCACTGATAGCAAAGAGAAAGATCCCCTTGCTGCAAAGGTGAAGGCTTCCCAGTCTGAAAAGCAAAGAAATTTTAAAGACTTCAATAATGGATTACTTAATGGCAAAGGGGAGAAGAAAGGCCATTTGAAAGGTAATCCTGATCCAGTAAGTGAAACCGCTTACAATGGTGAAAAAAGAGAAGATAAAGTATTAGTCGTGGCTGTTGAATATGCAGATTTTGCCCATAATAACATTAAACCGGGTGAATCAGACAATTATTATCCTGATTATCCACTTGGACACTATGAAGATATGATTTTTGGGGAAGATGGTGTAACTGCGCCTAATGGTAAGGACAAGCTAGTTTCTATGAAGCAGTTTTATGAACAGCAATCAGGCGGCACTTATTCTGTTGATGGAAAAGCGTATGGCTGGCTGAAGGTACCAGGAACGGCAGCATTCTATGGAGCAGATAGAGCAACTGGGGGACATGATAATGTTGCTCCAGGCGGATCAAAGAAGTTAGTTGCTGATACTTATGCTGCTGCTAAGGCAGCAGGTATCCCGTTAGAGAATTATGATCTTGAAGATCCGCATGATTTAGATGGAGACGGAAACCTGCTTGAAAAAGATGGATTAGTCGATCACTTGATGATTATCCATGCAGGTATGGGACAAGAAGCAGGTGGAGGATCACTTGGTGACAATGCAATCTGGTCTCATAGATCTGCTTCATTTGTTGACCCAGACGGACTAGGAGTTGGAAAGCCTGGATTCTATGATTACACAATGATGCCAGAAGATGGCGCAACCGGTGTATTTGCCCATGAGTACGGTCATGACCTAGGGTATCCAGATGAATACGATACAATTTATTCCGGAACTGGTGAAGCTGTAGCTTACTGGTCCATCATGGCAAGCGGATCCTGGGCCGGCAAAATTCCAGGAACAGAACCAACTGGATTCTCTCCATTAGCAAAAGCTTACTTACAATCCTCTTTAGGCGGTAACTGGACGAATGATACAGTTGAAATCGATTGGAAAGATGTTTCTACAAAGGGTACACA
>NZ_JBAVFI010000120.1:0-2230 GCF_049588175.1 Mesobacillus sp. | reverse complement strand
ATAAATGGAGAGGGACTGATTTTGCACGGCTGCGGTTTATTGCTGATGCTAAGCTGCCCAATATCAATACACTGGACAGTCAAACACATTGAGGATCAAGTGGAATTATTTGATTTTGTAAAAGTGGAAACGACCAATCCGGAAACGGGATCTATATATTATCCAGAACTAGTAGTTACATTAAATCATGATGAATATAAGGATAAGATTCTTTATTTTGCGAGACAAGCTAAAAACTTTTTTGTGGAATCTGATACGAAAATAATTGTTGATGACTATGATAAAGAGATGTATCAAGAATTTTGGGATGAATTCAATCGCAGATTAATGGAGCCGTGAACAGAGGAATAAATGCAGAAAAGCCCTTCGGAATTGGAAGGGCTTTTTCATATAACTTAATTCACGTTAACTGTTTTCTCTGTATGATCGTGGATGTTACCTTTCTCCACGTGAATTTTCACGTTGAATGTTCCAGATGAAGGAAAAGTATTGGTTAATGAATAAGCTCCATTGTCACCTTCTACAGCTGAGATAAATTCATGCTTGCTTTGATTTTCTCCCCAGATCTCAAATCTTACTGTTGCACCGGTAATCGGCTCGCTGCCTTGATTCAAGTGAACACTTAATTCAGTTTTCTGATTGTTTTTGATTGGTTCGTGCACATGGAAATCAAAATCAACCTCGCTGTTATGGTGATCAGCATGTTCATGCTCTGAACCTTCGGATGGATGATCATCATGCGAATGCTCCGTACCTTCTGCTTGTTTTTCAGCTTCCTCAGCTTCAACGGTAATCTCTTTTTTAGGCATGCTGTGCATACGTCTGGCAGTTGTATGAGCAACAATATAATAGTTCCCGCCCTCGGTGAAAGTCTTTTTTGTAGAGTAAATACCATCCTTTTGGTGCTTGGCTTCGACCATTTCATGGTCATCCTGGCCAGCTTTCCAAATTTCAAACTTCACCTCATCTGCATCAGTGACCTTTTCCTTTCCCTGAACGACAGATGCTTCGATTGTGGTTTCCTCTTGAACTTTTATTTTTTCTGAGGTTGTTATGGTCACCTCAATAAGTTCTGGTGCCTTTTCCTGCTGTTTCATTTCTTCATTAGAACATGCAGATAAGAACAACAATGTGAACAACAAGATTATTAGCTTTTTCATTAGCGCTAGCTCCATTCAGTGTAAATTGCATTTTAATTTATATTAAGATGGAAATGTGATAAATGTATGAAATAACAGGAAATAAACCATAACATGAAGAAAATTTATATGAAACTAGATCCTTGAAGGAGATGTCTAAAAAAATGATTAAGTCATTTTTTATGAGTTAGTAACAGTTTTAGTGACTGAAGTAAAAGATCAGCTATTGCTTTACACTTGTCAAATGCACCTCACATGAATAGTCATAACAAAATAATAGATTTGGAGATGGGTTGAATGGAACACAATGTGTTGATTGGTGAGATGCTGCAGGAAGACTGGGAACAAGTCCGAGCTATCTACCTCGAGGGGATTGCGACTGGACAGGCAACCTTTCAAATGGTGGCCCCTTCATGGGAAGAATGGGATCGTGGCCATGTTTATGAATGTCGTATTGTTGCCAGGTACAATGGTAAAGTTGTTGGCTGGGCAGCTTTGACACCAGTCTCAAGCCGCTGTGTCTACAACGGTGTGGCTGAAGTCAGTGTTTATGTCAGTCAAAGCGTCGTGGGTAAAGGAGTAGGCAGTAAACTATTAAAC
The DNA here is from genome assembly GCF_049588175.1 of Mesobacillus sp. Lineage (GTDB taxonomy): Bacteria > Bacillota > Bacilli > Bacillales > Cytobacillaceae > Mesobacillus. The sequence goes on along the minus strand of NZ_JBAVFI010000120.1, from coordinate 491 downwards.
AATTTAATCCTCAGAAGTGAAGAACAAGGCTTTTGGACGCTGCAGTCTTCGATTTTTCCTGAGAATGCTGCCAGCATAAAAATACATATAAAAAACGGATTCAGGGAACTTGGAAGGCGGGAACGTATCGGTAAAATGGACGGAGTATGGCGTGATACAGTTTTATTGGAAAGACGAAGCGATAAGGTTGGGGTTAATTAATAATATACTGATCCTTAGAGTGATCTGTGCTCTAAAAAAGGGTAAAGAACTATTCCTTTGCCTCAATGATAAAAGATATAGGCTCCCCTGAAAATATGCACAATAAAAAATGAGAAATCATTATAGGCAAAAATGCATCATTTCATTCACCATGGTGCGATTTTTCATTAGCATGGATGTCTCTGTTAAAGCTGAATGTTGATTTTATACCCTGTTGAATGTAGTGGAAAGCGAAGCGCCTGGAACGAAAATCAACAGCCTTGTTTAACAAAGACTAGATATAAAATGCC
>NZ_JBAVFI010000119.1:0-5207 GCF_049588175.1 Mesobacillus sp. | reverse complement strand
CCAGCTAAATTTGATGTAAAAGGCATCCGACAAATAAAAAATTGCCCTGCTCACGCGCCTGCCCCTCCCTCGGGTCTCAAGAGGCTAGTTGTGGGGGCAGGGGAACTTTCTCCTCGCAGGTCGTTTTATGCCTGGCGGGACTGACCAAGGCGCTTCCGATTTTCGAATTTGACAAGAGTTGTCACAAATACTTTTCCCGCTTAGGGCTAAAATAATCTTAACTTCGATGCACCGCTGTTATATAAGTATCCTAGGCCTTATATTCCAGCGTTCAATATAAATAGGGGAATTGGTCCGGAAAGGTGCGGCCAATTCCCTTAGAATGCTTGTCAAAATGTCCAAGCTTCTTTACGATAGATATATGGCAAAACTGTACGAACGGAGCGAAAGACATTGGTATTGGACATTTGGAAAAAAATAAGCAAAAAACAGATAGATCCCGTTTACTTATTGTTTGGAACAGAAGCTTTTTTAATTAATGAAACAAAGCAGCTGTTAATTGAACATGTTCTGGATGATGAAGAAAAGGATTTTAATTTATCCGTCTATGATTTAGAAGAAACACCGATCGAAGTAGCATTGGAAGATGCGGAAACCTTTCCCTTCATGGGAGAGAAGAGATTGGTTATACTGCAGAACCCTGTCTTTTTGACTTCAGAAAAGTCTAAAGGGAAGGTAGAACATAACCTTGGAAAGCTTGAGGAATATATTTCACAGCCTGCACCATATTCAATAGTCGTTTTTTCTGCACCTTATGAAAAATTGGACGAACGAAAGAAAATCACCAAAGAGTTAAAAAGAAAAGCTGCCGTTATTGAAGCAAAAAAGTTAACCGAACAAGAATTAGTTACATGGGTAAAAGAAAGAGCATCCTTAAGTGGTGTTGAAATTGAAAAAGATGCTATTGAACTGTTATTATCGCTAGCTGGAGCAAATCTGTTCATGCTCACTTCAGAAATAGATAAGCTAGCCCTATATGCAGGAGAAAGCCGTTCAATCAACAAAGAAATAGTCGACAGACTGACAGCTCGGTCGCTTGAGCAAAATATCTTCACCCTGGTAGACAAGGTTGTCCACCGGAATGTTGAAGGTGCATTGAGGATTTATTATGACTTATTAAAACAAAACGAAGAACCGATAAAGATCCTTTCTGTCATTACTGGCCAGATCAGGCTAATCTATCAAGTAAAGGAATTATCCCGAAAAGGATATGGCCAGCAGCAGATAGCTGGAACACTGAAAATTCATCCCTTCAGGGTAAAACTTGCTGCAGGACAGGCAGGTTCTTTTTCAGAAGAAGAATTGATGAGGATTATAAAACTGCTGGCAGATGCTGATTACAAAATGAAGACAGGCGGAATGAGAAAAGAAATGCTGATCGAAATGATTCTGTTTCAGATCAATGGAAGAAAATAGTATTTTTAACATGTAAATTCTTTTTTGTTTTTCCTAAAAAATAATAATACAAAATAAAAAAACGACCATAAAGGTCGTTTTTTTATTAGCATTTAAAATTAGCCATTAGCGTTTAATTTTTTCATTAAACGGGCTTTTTTGCGGGAAGCTGCGTTTTTGTGGATCAGACCTTTAGCTGCTGCTTTGTCTAGCTTGCTAGCTGCTTCAGCAAAAGAAACCTTTGCTTCAGTATCGTTGTTCACGATTGCTGCTTCTGCTTTTTTAACTGCTGTACGCATAGAAGATTTTACAGTAATGTTTTGAGCTTTGCTCGCTTCACTAGTTTTTACGCGTTTGATTGCAGATTTAATGTTTGGCATTCCGTTCACCTCCTAAAAAAGCATCGAGATTTTATGGAACTCGACATTTCCAGTACATTTCTTATTTATTAAGAACAAATGATATTTTATCAAATAGGGGTTAATAATGCAATACTCTGCTTTAATTTAACTCTAGTGTATCGTGAATGTTTTTTTATGTAAAAGGAAAAGATAGGCAATAGTATGCTGGCAACAGCCAAACTGTATGTGGAGGAATGCGACAATGAAGGAATCCGTAGATTTGAGCATGTATTCAATCAGGACAGACCTGGCAGTAGAGGCAAGGGAAATGGTGCTCGCAGACCAGGCGGCAACAGTCCATTCACAGGAAAATCTTTCACACATTGAAGGCGTGATCATTAAAGAAAAAGAAGAGAATGATATAAAAATTTCGCTAGTTGAGGTAACAGCAGATGGTGAAAAAAACCTTGGCAAAAAGAAGGGGCAATATTTAACGATTGAGGTTGTCGGGATTCGCCAGCAGGACAGCGAACTTCAAGGCAAGGTAGAAAAGGTTTTTGCTTCGGAATTTGCTCAGTTCCTAAAGCAAGCAGGAATCAACAAGGATGCTTCATGCCTTGTGGTTGGGTTGGGGAATTGGAATGTAACCCCTGATGCCCTTGGGCCGCTTGTATGCGAAAATCTGCTTGTTACAAGGCACTTATTCGAACTGCAGCCAGAGCAAGTGGATGAGGGTTACCGCCCTGTAAGTGCATTATCTCCTGGAGTTATGGGCCTGACGGGAATAGAGACATCAGACATTATATTTGGGGTTGTTGAAAAAACAAAGCCGGATTTTGTGATCGCGATTGATGCACTTGCTTCCAGATCAATAGAAAGAGTCAACGCGACGATTCAAATCTCTGATACTGGCATCCATCCAGGGTCTGGCGTCGGGAATAAAAGAAAAGAGTTGAGTAAAGAAACACTTGGAATCCCAGTAATTGCAATCGGCGTCCCAACTGTAGTTGATGCAGTGTCAATCACAAGTGATACGATTGATTTTATCCTTAAGCATTTTGGCAAGGAATTGAGGGAAGGAAATAAACCTTCAAGGTCACTCGTTCCAGCGGGAATGAGCTTCGGAAAAAGAAAGAAGCTTACCGAAGAGGATCTTCCAGAAACTCAGCACCGTCAAACATTTCTAGGAATGATCGGCACTCTCGAAGACGAGGAAAAACGCAAGCTGATTTACGAAGTCCTATCTCCTTTAGGACATAATTTGATGGTCACACCGAAAGAGGTTGATGTTTTCATTGAGGATATGGCGAATCTAATAGCCGGTGGTCTTAATTCTGCACTCCACTCAAACATTGATCAGGATAATGCAGGCATGTATACACATTAGGTGGTAATCCTTTACTTCTGCTAGTCCCAATGAACTTTTTTAATAAAAAGCTCAAACACAGACTTTAGAAAAAAACAACGATTTAGAATTAGGAATAATTGATTATCAAAGAGGAAACTTCAACAATTATTTCAATGTCATTAAGATCAGATTACTGGTTCTATCTTCTCTAGCAAAGTCATAACATTTACTAGACTTGCACAGAGAGGTGGAACAATGAGACTTAGTAAACGATCTGGAATAATTGTAGCAGTCCAAGGTACCGATCTTGTAAAAGCGGCCCTAGCATTTGTAATCTTTCTCATTGGCATATTTTCAATCAGTGGAGTCATGACTTCACTCCGTCCTGAATATCGAATATCGTCCGATTCAGTTAATCAGGCAGCTATGAATCTGAATGGCCAGCTGCTGTTCTCACTGATGGGGTGGGAGAACCACCAATTTCTAGAAGCGCTGCCTAAAGACAGTGAAGCTCCTAAGCTGTCGACGGTGATGTTCAAACTGTCTACCAATATTAATCTTGATGACCCCAGGAGCTTGCTCGGTAGGGAATTGCCGGGATTCTCACTGTTTGATGGGAAAATACTTGTAGCTGGTGAAGGTACTAATTATACGAACATGCCAATGGAATCCGCACCTCCTGTTGAAATATTGAAAGCTGACCAGGAGGCTGCATTGCAAAATACCGATGAACTTCCACCTGTCCCTCAGAATGATACAGGAGCTCCGCCTTTAACTACTGGAGGACGGAAAGCAGTATATATTTATTTTACACACACGAGGGAATCATATCTTCCGTACTTAAAGGGTGTAACAGACCCGGATAAAGCATATCATTCAAAAGTCAATGTTACTAAAGTCGGCGACCAGCTGAAGGCGGGTCTTGAGAAACGTGGAATCGGAACAACTGTTGATAAAACCGATGTAATGGCCAACTTGAATAAGAAGGGTCTCGGATTTGGCAAAGCTTATCAGGAATCACGGCCAGTTGTCGAAGCCGCAATGACTGGCGACCGGAATCTGCAATATTTTATCGATATCCACCGGGATGGGTACCGCAAAGAGAAAACGACCATTCAAATCAATGGGAAATCATATGCCAAAGTCGCCTTTGTCATCGGCGGAGAAAATGCAAACCATGAAAAGAATCTTGCATTAGCGAAAGAGCTTCACCATCTTCTGGATAAAAAATATGGCAAAGGTCTTAGCAGAGGAGTCGTCGAGAAAAAGGGCGCAACAACGAATGGGAAATTCAACCAGGATTTATCGCAAAATGCAATTTTAATTGAGTTCGGCGGGGTAGATAATACTTTTGAAGAGTTGAACCGTTCAGCAGATGCACTGGCCGATGTCTTCAGCGAATTTTACTGGCAGGCAGAAAAAGTAGGTGCACCTGCACAACAGCCGCCGGATAAGAAATAAATATTTGGCTAGGTGATTGAGATGAAAATGTTTATGCTGAAAAGCATCATGCTTGCTTCCTTAATGTTCATATCCGTTTTGTTCGGCATGCAGCAGGCAAATGAAGGGATCCATAAAATGAAGGGTTATGAAGATCCGGAATTCAAAAGTGCTTTTACGATTAAAGAAGAGGAAGATGGATCAATTAAGAGCGCGATACTGGGCAATGATGTCTCTAGCCATGACCTCGAGCAAAAAAGAAAAAAACTAGAGGAAATGAAAGCATTCAATTTTTTCTCATCAATAGGCAAAAACCTCGCTGAAGGAACCTCTTATGTAATCGAAAAAACAGTGGATTTGCTAACAAGGAAGTAGAAGCAGCGGGTTATGGCCCGCTGTTTTTCTGTTTGTAGAATCGATACAGGTGACCCAAAATGGGTGGATGGAGAAAGACAAGTGACCAATGAAGCTGATTGGTACCTGGAAAAGCGCGGGCGGGGTGAAATAGGTCATCAAGGAAGCCTATTGGCCTCTGGAAAAGTTAGATAATGGTAATCTTGAGCGCTAATGATACATATTAGTACTCAGAGAAGTAATAATATGGAAAATTCGAACACTGATGAAGCCTATTAGCGTCCAGGAAAGTAAGATAATGGAAATTATGAGTGCTAATGACGCTTATT
>NZ_JBAVFI010000118.1:0-2655 GCF_049588175.1 Mesobacillus sp. | reverse complement strand
TGGTCAGGCTGACGGAATAGGCGGACATGGCCATCTTGATGAAGGTGAAAGATTTGTGCCGTTTTTCATGCAGGGACCCCATATCGTCAAAGGGAATAAAGTTCAGGAAAAGCATAGTCTCGTATCGCTGGCGCCGACGATTTCCTATTTGCTTGGGGCACCGTATCCTGCCAGCAGCCGGGGGAAGGTTCTTGTCGACGCGATAAACACACAGAAGGAAGAGAAATGATTTGAGTAAAGTAATTGTATTTTTGCCTGCTTTTAACGAAGAAGAATCAATTGGAGAAGTTATTGAAAACATCCCGCGTAAATTCGACGGTGCTGATCTTGTAGAGATATTGGTGATTGACGACGGCTCTACCGACAATACCGTTTCAGCGGCAAGAAAAGCGGGAGCAGATCATATAATAAGTTTTGGAAAGAACCGCGGTCTCGGAGCCGCGGTCCGGCAAGGGCTGGAAGAATGTTATCGTCTAGGTGCAGATGTTGGGGTGATGATCGATGCGGATGGAGAGTATCCTGCATGGCAGATCCCGGAACTTGTAAAGCCAATCTTTGAAAATCAAGCTGATTATACAATGGGATCCAGATTTATGGGCACTATAAGAGGGATGAAATTCCATCGCAGGATGGGAAATTATTTTTTTACCCTTGTGCAAACATTGCTGTTAAGAAAATGGCTCTATGACGGCCAATCAGGCATGCGTGCTTTTTCACGACAAGTCCTTGAACATGCTGAGATCATCCATGATTATAATTACGCTCAGGTATTGACGCTGAATCTTGTACGAAAAGGATTCCGAGTGCTTGAAGTGCCAATCCAGTATAGGGTCAGAACGACTGGGACTTCTTTCATTTCTTTTCGAAAATATATGACAAATGTCGTCCCAGCTATTATTCGCGAAATATCCCGTCCGGTTAAAAAAGTGCAAACGGACTCCGCTGAAAATGGTTTCCGATATAACAGCAGTAAAAATAGTGACAAAAAAGTGACGATGTTCAAATATGATTGACATAAGGAATGATAATCATTATCATTATCATTGTAGGAGGGAAACAAATGAAAAAGGCTATATTTTTTTGCTTTTCACTGATATTGATTCTCATTAACGGCAATCCACAACCTGCCAGTGCTTATTCATATGGAGACCCAAATGAAGAGAAGGTGGCAGAGGTCTACAAGGAGATGCAGTTGAAACTTGATGAAAACCCTCCGAATTTCTCAGCAGCGAAGTCCCTGTTTGAAACGGTGAAAGAAGAAACGGATATGCATATGGGACCGGAGCCTGGAGAAATCATCATGAAAAATTTAAATGATGAAGATAAAGAAGCTACAATTGATAACATGGAGAAACTCCTGATTTTAAATATTGCAAGAAGGCTTGAAAGCATTGAAAAGAATTTCGAGGAGTACGATACCTCCAAAAAACTACTAGCTAAAGGCTTCGCTACATATCAAGCTTTATCGCCAAAAGTAGAGGCAAACAATGCGGAATTAGATAAGGAAATGAAAGCTGATTTCGATGCTGCTCTTGAGGCACTTGGTAATCCTGGACTTTTTGGAGTCGGGAAAAAGCCATCTGACATAGAAGCATTTAAGAGCAACAAGGAAAAGATCCTTAATGCACTGCAAAAGGAATTCAATCTTGCCAGCCTGGAAGTTGGGCATTTTTCAGAAACAGTTGAAGAACAAGGAACTGGAAAAAAAGACTGGACCGATTTATCCAACATTCGAAATTGGATTCCGTTAATCCTGATTGTCGCGATTATTGCAGCAGTTGTTTTTATTGGCATTAGAAAAAGAAGAGCATAAAGCTTGACCACACCTTGGAGAGGGGAGTATGAGCAATGGAAATCCAAGCATTACTGATTACCTTCCGTGAAGTATTGGAAGCCTTGTTAATCGTCGGGATCATCACAACTTACTTAAAGAGGATGGATCACTCTAAGTATACGAAGTATGTCTGGCTGGGTGCCGGACTGGCTGTTCTTGCAAGTATTGGGGTGGCAATCCTGTTCCAGGTGGTGTTCACTGGATTTGCGGCGATGGGCAGCGAAATTTACCTGAAGATTGGGATCATGATCGTATCGACAGTGCTACTAACGCAAATGGTATTCTGGATGGCGAGCCACAGCAAGAACCTAAAGGGCAATATGGAAGGGAAAATGAACAAGTTCATCTCAACAGGAAATATTGTCGGGATGGTCATTCACTCATTCCTGGTCGTCTTGCGTGAAGGGATTGAAACGGTTTTCTTCTTTGCGGCAATTACAGGCGGTAATATCGGCGCTGCAATGCAAGGCTGGGGAGCCCTTACCGGAACACTTATTGCGGTAGTTGTTTCCTATATGTTCTTTAAAGGAACAATGAAGGTTAATTTAAAAACCTTCTTCCAAATTACTGGAGCATTCATCATCCTAATCTCCGCTGGATTGCTGGTACAGGCAATTTCAATGATGCAGGACATAAACTTGATTGGCAGTGTAATGCCGCATGTTTATGACATTACTTGGTTCATGCCGGAGCATCCAATTGATTATGCCCACTATGTACGAGACAACGGTGTCGCACCATTATTATCAGGTGATATCGGCATCTTCCTAAAAGCACTGTTCGGCTACTCTTCGATGCCATCCATTGAGGAAGTCATCGCT
>NZ_JBAVFI010000117.1:0-6071 GCF_049588175.1 Mesobacillus sp. | reverse complement strand
GCATCAGGTCTTCTTCTCCTGTTACAGCCTTCATCGTTACCAGGTTGCCGTTCTTTTCTGTAATATTGCAAGTCTTGATTCCTTTACCGCCGCGCCCCTGCCTTCTGTACTCTTCGGATGGCGTTCTTTTACCGTACCCGTTTTTCGTTACAACAAGGATTTCGTCGCTTTCCTCAAGAACTTCCATGCCCACAACTTCATCGTCATTGGAGAGGGAGATACCTTTTACTCCAGTAGCTGTACGGCCCATTGATCGAACATCAGTCTCTGGGAAACGTATCATTAGACCATTCTTGGTTCCAATAATCATTTCCTTGCTGCCATCTGTCATTCGTACGGAGATTAATTCATCGCCATCACGCAGATTCAGAGCAATCAAACCATTGTTACGGATATTCGCAAAGGATGACAGCGGCGAACGTTTTGAAATCCCTTCTTTTGTCGTGAAGAACAGGAACCAATCGTCCACGAATTCTTCAACAGGAATGATGGCGTTCACCCATTCTCCTTTTTCGATTTCAAGCAGGTTAATGATTGGAATCCCTTTAGCCGTACGGCTGAATTCTGGGATTTCGTAACCCTTCGAACGATACACCTTTCCTTTGTTCGTAAAGAAAAGAATCGTATCATGCGTAGAAGTTGTAATCAGGTGTTCTACGAAATCATCTTCATTTGTTCCCATACCCTGGATTCCGCGGCCGCCGCGTCTTTGTTGCCGGTATGTAGAAACAGGCAAACGTTTTACATAGCCATTATGGGTTAGGGTAATGACGATATTTTCTCGAGGGATTAGATCCTCATCCTCAATCATTTCTAATCCGCCAGAAACAATTTCAGTCCGGCGTGTATCATTAAAGCGCTCTTTAATTTCAGTAAGCTCTTCACGGATGATTTCAAGCACTTTTTCATCATCTGCAAGGATTGCTTTCAATTCTGCAATCAGCTGCATCAGGTTTTGGAATTCCTCTTCAATCTTCTCACGTTCTAAACCAGTAAGCCTTTGAAGACGCATATCCAGGATTGCCTGTGCCTGCTTCTCTGAAAGATTGAACTGGGTCATCAAACCTTCTCTCGCTATATCTGTTGTACGTGAGCTTCTGATCAGGCTGATAACTGCATCAAGGTTGTCAAGAGCGATTCGCAGCCCTTCGAGAATATGTGCACGTGCCTCTGCCTTCTTAAGCTCAAACTCAGTTCTTCGGCGAATGACGACTACCTGATGGTCAAGGTAATATGTTAAACACTGCTTCAGGTTCAGAACCTTCGGCTGCCCGTCAACAAGGGCTAAAAGGTTAATACCAAAGCTTGTCTGCAATGCCGTTTGCTTATAAAGATTATTTAAAAGGACATTTGCATTCGCATCTTTGCGAACTTCGATGACCATCCTCATCCCTTTACGGTCAGATTCATCTCTTAAGTCCGTAATGCCATCAATTTTCTTATCGCGGACAAGTTCCGCTATTTTTTCTACCAATTTAGCTTTGTTTACTTGGTAAGGAAGTTCTCTAACGATGATAACTTCTTTCCCATTTGATTTTTGCTCAATTTCTACTTTTGCCCTAAGCATGATCGACCCGCGCCCAGTTTCATATGCCTTGCGGATTCCGCTGCGGCCAAGAATCAGTCCTGCCGTTGGAAAATCGGGTCCTGTTATGATCTCCATCAGCTCTGGAATAGTTATGTCAGGATCTTTACTAACCGCTAAAACCCCGTCAATAATCTCACCGAGCTGATGTGGAGGAATGTTAGTTGCCATCCCAACAGCAATTCCGGATGTTCCGTTTACAAGAAGGTTAGGGAATCTTGCTGGCATGACGACTGGTTCTCTTTCAGAACCGTCATAGTTATCCTGATAATCAATCGTATCTTTATTGATGTCACGCAAAAGCTCCATGGAAATTTTGGACATACGGGCTTCTGTATAACGCATCGCTGCCGCCGCGTCACCATCGACAGAACCGAAGTTTCCATGCCCATCTACTAGCATATAACGGTAGTTGAAGTCCTGAGCCATACGAACCATTGTGTCGTATACAGCCGAGTCACCATGTGGGTGGTACTTACCGATAACTTCACCGACGATTCTCGCCGATTTTTTATAGGCCTTGTCCGAATGCATGCCAAGGTCATGCATAGCGTAAAGAATCCTTCTGTGCACCGGCTTTAAGCCGTCACGCACGTCAGGGAGCGCACGAGCAACGATAACGCTCATGGCATAATCCAGGAAGGATGAACGCATTTCCTGGCTAATATTTATCTCTTTCACACGAGAATTTGGTATCTCAGCCATTTAAGAGAAACCTCCTTTAGTAAGAAAAGCGCAAGCGACTTGGCGGCCACGAGGGGCTAGGCGCTGGAGCTAGACACTAATCTAATTGTTAAAGTCCATAATTCTTATAAATAATATCTGTTCGGTACAAACCACAAACAGGCATGCGAATCCGCACGGCCTATGGTCATTTCAGAAAAAGCAGGATAGAGGCAGAACCTTCTATCCTGGGCATATATTAAATATCTAGGTTCTTTACATAGATTGCATTTTCTTCGATAAAGTTACGGCGTGGCTCTACTTTGTCGCCCATTAAGATCTCGAAGGTTTCATCTGCTTCAATAGCATCTTCAAGCCGTACCTGAAGCAGTGTCCTGGATTCCGGATCCATCGTTGTTTCCCACAGCTGCTCTGGATTCATCTCACCAAGACCCTTGTAACGCTGTATCCCAGGCTTAGGCTGCTGTGAAAGAACACCAAGGATTTGTTCAAGCTGTTTGTCGTTATAGGCATACTCAATGCGCTTCCCTTGCTGTACTTTGTATAAAGGCGGCTGGGCAATATAAATATAGCCTGCTTCGAGAATCTGTCTCATATATCTGTATAAGAACGTTAATAATAAAGTACGGATATGAGCGCCATCTACGTCTGCATCTGTCATGATGACGATTTTATGATAACGAGCTTTCGATATGTCGAAATCCTCGCCAATCCCTGTTCCGATAGCTGTAATGATTGCTCTTACCTCGTTGTTGGACAAAATCTTATCCAGACGTGACTTTTCAACGTTCAGGATTTTACCTCTTAGCGGCAAAATTGCCTGGAAGTGACGGTCACGGCCTTGCTTGGCAGAACCACCCGCAGAGTCACCCTCAACGACATACAGTTCACTGATGGATGGATCCTTTGAAGAGCAGTCAGCCAATTTACCTGGCAAACTCGAAATCTCAAGGGCACTTTTACGCCTTGTCAATTCACGAGCCTTCTTCGCAGCGAGTCTTGCCCTTGCTGCCATGAGACCTTTTTCAACAATTTTCCTTGCAACATTTGGGTTTTCCAGCAGGAATTTCTCAAAATGCTCGGAAAAAGTTGTATCAGTAACATTACGGACTTCTGAGTTTCCAAGTTTTGTTTTCGTCTGACCTTCGAATTGTGGATCTGGATGTTTGACAGAAACGATTGCCGTCAATCCTTCACGGACGTCTTCACCCGATAGGTTCGCATCAGCATCCTTGAAAATGCCATGCTTGCGGGCATAGTCATTAATAACACGTGTTAATGCCGTTTTAAATCCAAATTCATGTGTTCCGCCTTCGTAGGTATGGATATTATTCGCGAAAGAATAAATGTTTCCGGTATAGCTATCATTGTACTGAAGCGCTACCTCAATCGTGATGCCATCTTTTTCACCTTCGATGTAGATGGGTTCATCATGAAGGACTTCTCTTGTGCGGTTTAAATGCTCTACATATGATTTAATTCCGCCTTCGTAGTAATACTCATTCTTTTTATCCTCTACGCGTTTGTCTTCGATCGTGATTTTGATGGCTCTGTTCAAGAAGGCAAGCTCACGCAGACGGTTTGCAAGTGTGTCGTAGTCATATTCAAGGGTTTCGGTGAAAATTTCATCATCCGGCTTGAAATGAACGGTTGTTCCAGTGTGATCGGTCTCGCCGATTACTTTTAGCGGATCCCCGACAGCGCCTCGTTCGAATTTCTGGTAATGGACTTTCCCATCAAGGTGAACAAAGACTTCAAGATACGTAGAAAGGGCGTTAACGACTGATGCTCCAACACCATGGAGTCCTCCGGAAACCTTATAGCCTCCGCCGCCGAACTTACCGCCGGCATGAAGTACCGTCATGATAACTTCTACAGCTGGCCTTCCCATTTTTGCATGGATACCAACTGGTATTCCGCGGCCATTATCTTTGACAGTAATGCTATTGTCCTCTTCGATAATGACATTAATCTCATCACAAAAGCCGGCTAGGGCTTCGTCTATACTATTATCAACGATTTCCCATACTAGATGGTGCAAGCCTTTTGCACTCGTTGAACCGATATACATTCCCGGACGTTTACGTACAGCTTCCAGGCCTTCAAGCACTTGTATCTGGCTTTCATCATATGCTTGTCCCTGCATGGATTGTTGATCCATTGCCATATCGATCACCTACACTTTCATTTTGACTCTTCTTTTTCAAAAATCTTTTATGCTGGCGGGTTTGCACAGATTGCTGGATTACGAAAAAATTTGCAGTAACCGCCGATCTATTAAAACTCCTGAACGGATAATTTTTGGGAGCGTTTCTTTAATGTTCCCGATGCGAGAGGGGAAAAATAAATATGATTGCCAGTCACTACAATCGACTTGACCGCCCCTTTTGTCAGATGGACGATCTTCTGATCCTGGCGCGCGATGAAATCCTCCATGTATGGGGAGGAACTGGCGCTGTCAATATCCAAAATTGCAATTATATCCTTTGTCCTTACAAGGACTTCTTCACCAACATGCATATACATTGACTCCACCTCATTGGATTCTCGACATTTCGCCGGATTCCACTTTGTATGCTGCCGCTTCTTTCAGCGTCTGATGGTCAATTCCATCCACACTTGTTGTGGTAACGAATGTTTGAACTTTCCCCTGGATGGTATTTAATAAATGGGATTGGCGATAATCATCTAATTCAGATAAAACGTCATCAAGCAATAAAATTGGATATTCGCCAATTTCAGAATTAATCAGCTCGATCTCTGCCAATTTCACCGAAAGTGCCGTTGTCCTTTGCTGGCCTTGTGAGCCAAATGTCTGGACATCCCTACCATTGACAATAAACTCTAAATCATCGCGATGCGGCCCGAACATAGTTGTGCCGCGGTCAATCTCTCTTAATTTTATTTTAGCAAATTTTTCTTCATAGACTGCTATCATTTTCGACAAATCATCATCTTCTGATACATCCGCAGAGGGTTTATAGATGATTTTCAAGCTTTCAAGTCCTCTTGATATCCCCTGGTGAATCGGCAATGCCCATTGTTCAAGAAGATTAAGGAATTCAAATCTCTTGACGATAATCTTCGCAGCCATCTGGATAAATTGTTCTGTCAGGATATCAAGCATGGTAAGATCCGTGCTTTTCTTGATTTGCAGCTGTTTCAGATAATGGTTTCTTTGCTGCAGAATCTTGTTGTATTGGCTGATATCATGCAAATAAATCGCCGATACCTGCCCAATCTCCATATCAATAAAACGGCGCCTTACTTGAGGACTCCCCTTTACAAGGTTGAGATCTTCAGGCGCAAACATGACGACATTCATATTTCCAACATATTGGCTTAGCTTACGCTGTTCGAGATGGTTAACCTTAGCACGCTTGCCTTTTTTCGCAATAACAAGCTGCATGGGAAGTGACCCATTGCTTTTTTTAATCCGTCCCTCTATTTTAGCATATTCCTCGTCCCAGCGAATTAAATCTTTATCATTGGAGGTCCTGTGCGACTTGGCCATTGCCAGCACATAGATTGATTCCATGACATTAGTCTTACCCTGGGCATTTTCTCCAAGAATCACATTGACCTTATTTTCAAATTCCGCCTCTAGTCCCTGGTAGTTGCGATAATTTCTTAATTGCAAATCCTGTATATACATGAACAGTTCATCCTCTGGATTATTGCGTTATGTTGAACTTTCCAATTCCAGGAATGCTTACCTGGTCTCCGGAACGAAGCTTCCTTCCTCTTCGCTGATCCTGTTCGCCATTGATAAATACTTCATGTTCACTTAAAAACCATTTAG
>NZ_JBAVFI010000116.1:0-1997 GCF_049588175.1 Mesobacillus sp. | reverse complement strand
TAAAAAAGAAGATTACTAAATGGGGTAAAGAGATACTTGTTTACTCTGTGTCACAATAAGCTCGAAATTAAAGCATTAGTTTATGCAACCGCAGTGAATAACACTGCGGTAATTTTTTTATTAATTCAGATGCCACTTTTCTAAAATCTCCACAATTCTTTTCCTCGTGCAGAAACCCTCGTTTTTAAACATCAAGCGAAAATATAAAGTTTTCAAGAAATTACTTAAGTTGGTCTTTTTTCTAAAAATGGATAAAGAAAATTCATTTGGATTTTGCATTTCACTGTGATAATCAGAAAGGTTTGTAATCCATTTTTCTAGTACACTCTCATCCATTCCCTTGTCTAAAAGAGCTTCGACTGGATAAATAAGTCGTTCATCTTCATGATCAGTGTAGGCTGCTTCCTTAAGTATGCAGTTACCAATCGTTTTAAGGCAGTCGTCTGCCAAATCCATTTCAAATAGTGGATGCTTGATCGCTTCATCCAATAAATCCGCACCATGAGCAATGCTATGCGCCCAGCCTTTTCCTTCAACAAATCCCCGGGTATCCTTCTCTTTATTTAAATAAAGCAGACTGCTTTCAATTGCGTGGATGACTAACGGATCGGAAAGAAAACGGTCACTGCTGTCTTTACCTAAAATAAGGACAACAACGAGAGAAGAAAATGCTCTTGTGAAAACTGAATCATCTTCGGAGTTACCTAAGTTCAAGAACAAATGCTTCTCATCAAGACATGTTTCGAGTATATAAGTCATTTGTTTTTCATTCAGGTAATCATGCTGAATTAAATAGTAAAAAGAAGTATAGATCAGCTTGTCTCTTAACTCAGAGTCTGTGGAACCAATATGGTCCGCCATTTGCTGAATAAGTTGATTGAGATCCTTATTTTTAATGGTTTCAGGCTGCTTAAAATCAAGATCTTTCAGTTCTTCTTTTAATAAAAGAGCTGTATTTTCCATAATCACCAATCCTAGTTTTTGTTTAAGTATACTTTAACATAATTTTCCTGGATCGACTCTCTAAAGCATTTCAATTTTCATAGTTTATAAATACCCGCAATTAAGGTGGATTTTATGTAACGGCTGAAGGAAGAGCGGTTACGAGTGTGGTAAGGGAATTTAAGCCAGATGTATTTTTAGATGTACACCATCATGGTTTTAATACGAACACGTAGGAAGATTATCGCTACGTACCAATCCAGGTGGCTGCAGTATTAGCTGATCCTTATCCAGATCCATTCAGTGGTAAAGAATACAAAGTGATTA
This sequence comes from Mesobacillus sp., assembly GCF_049588175.1. Lineage (GTDB taxonomy): Bacteria > Bacillota > Bacilli > Bacillales > Cytobacillaceae > Mesobacillus. The sequence continues at coordinate 728 of NZ_JBAVFI010000116.1, read as the reverse complement.
AGATGTTTTAAAGCAGGGAGAAGATGGGAAGGTAAAACGGTTAATGATTAAAATGCAGTTTTTTTCCATAAGCTAAGCCCGGGTGATGAAAATGGAAAAAATACTTTCCATCCTTTTATGGATTGGCTGTATTGGCATGTTATCTTTTGCGTATGAGGATTATCTTCACGCTGAATTTTCATTTCATGAAGACGAGGGAATGATAGCGGGCAAAGGCGTGGGGAAGAATGTGAAAAATATCTATGGCAATTACGATGTTGAAAACGAATATTGGCTGCAGATTAGTGGTGAAAAAATAGTTGTACGAAAAGAGGTTTACGAATCTGTTGAAGCCGATGAAGCAGTAAGGGTGACCAGAACGAAATATGGAACAATGATCGAAAGTCAATAAAACCAGGAAAAAGAAACTCCTTTATCGCGTAACGGATTCGGATATCTATCACAAAAGGTTAATTTGAAATGTAAAAAGGAATGTTTGTTGAATATAAAAATGTTATTGGTTTTGTGGACCAAATGGCTATGCCGGCGATTGGTCCTTTTCTTTTGTGTACATTTATAACCCATTTTTACTTTGAAGGAGTTAAGCCTCTTTTTGTTGAATTTCTTATTAAACTAAAGGACAGGTTAGTTGAACAAAGATTTTACTATATAGACGGGAGAAAATCTCGTTGTTAAGTAACAAGAGCATAATCCGTTAGGGATTAATGCCCTGTTTTGTTGAAATAAAA
>NZ_JBAVFI010000115.1:0-4777 GCF_049588175.1 Mesobacillus sp. | reverse complement strand
GTGCTCGTGTATGACCATCAAATATTTTTACGGTCTTGCTCTCGGCATGGTACACCATGAAAAAGCCGCTGCCTCCAATGCCAGTCATCATCGGTTCCCCGACATTCAAGCCAAATTGGATGGCGATCGCGGCATCAATTGCGTTGCCGCCATCCTTAAGAATTTTTACTCCTGCATCGGTAGCGACCGGATGTGCCGAGGCGGCCATCGATATTTTTCCTGTTGCTGTTTCTCTATCATATAGACTCCTGTTAGAGCGAGTTTTAAAATCTTTCCCCATAATATTAATCCTCCCATAGAATCTGTTCTAACGTATGTATGAGTAAATTACCCGTTCCTCACTCTTAAGAAACAAGCAAAATAATGGGATTGCGGGTTTGTCGAACGATTTACTCTTGCAAAAACATATAAAAAACCAGCCCTTAAATCAGGGCTGGCATGGTGTAGTAAGATTAGCGATTGTTGTCGTTGTTCTGTTTTTCAGGGGAAACCGCAAATGTGTTGGAAGTATTGCCTAATCCTGGTGTGTCAGCAGGCTGGCTGTCCATTCCTGTAGCATATGCACCGGCAGCATTAGTAGAGCTTACTGTTGAAGAGCTGCTGGATGAAGTTGATCCAGCTGCAGAGTTCACCACCGGGTTATCCATTGCTGTTGTGCCTGCTTCCTTTACTTTCGAACCAATATCCTTTAATCCCTCAGTAGCCTTTGAAGCTGTGTTCAATGCTTCATTGGATAATGATTTTACATCACCCATCTTGCTGAACACATCTTCATTCAAGCGCTGGTAAAGGTTTTGAGCATCGCTGATCGCTTCCTTCAAGATGCTTGAAGCTTCTTTGAAGCTGCTCATCATAGATTCTTTTACATCAGTAGGATTATTTTTCACCTCGCTGATGACATTCATTGACGTATCTTTTACATTGACTGCTGTATCCTTCACTTTAGAACGTGTGTTGGAATCGAGCATAGCCAATACGCCGCCGATTGTGGCGCCAATCAGAACGCCCTTCATTAGCTTGCTGTTCGAGCTAGTTGAGTATGAGCTATCACTTGCGAAGCTGCTAGAGTAACCCGAGTTGTTGGCGTATGAGTCATTGTTCGTAGTGCTCGCGTAAGTTGTAGTGCCTGTAGTCGTATCGTAATAAGCATTTTCCGTTGAAGAAGTGAAGTTAGAATTGTTATCGTCCATTGAATTCTGGTTATTTGAAAGGATATTCTGTGACATAATGTATTTCCTCCTTAGAAAATATAATTGTTTTTTTGTTATGCCTATCTATTTCCCGGATAGGACAATGGTTAAACAGAATATATCCACCTTTTGTCAAGAGGAAAAAATTACCGATAATATAGAAGTGTTTATTATACATATAAATTAAAGAATTTGCTTTATGTAAAAAGCCTGACCCCTTTTTGCAAAGGATCAGGCTTTAAATAAATGCCCACTATGTGGGCAATCGTTCTTATCTTGGTCTCTCGCTTGATACAAAACCGAAGCTTACGTGGTCCTGGACTGGTATCCAAGCGCCAATTCCTTGAGTAACAACATTTTTTACAACAATGAATTTCTTATTGCCTTTTAGCATCAGGTAGACCTCGCCATATGTGACCTTGCCTTTTTCATTGATGGCAGGCGCGTAGGCGTACAGGTAGCCAAGTCTCTTAGGCTGGATGTTGTAGATATGGTCTTTCTTCGTTCCTCCACCTACAATTGTTTCGAACGCGAGCGGTAGTCCGCTTTTCTGGGCTGCTTTTAACAGCATCATCTTCTGGACATCCTCTGCATTCTTAATTTTCGCTGTCAATCCGCCCTTAACAACCTTTTGCTGCTCCTGTACATAATGAATTTGATAAATTGCATTGCCGCCACGATTGTCAAAATAATTCGTATTGATTTTCTGGAATTCCCAGTTTGGCGATGTTTCAGTTGACTCATACGTCAAAGGCCATTCGCCAAGGTAAACAATCGCCCGGTAGCCAATGGCGAACGGTGTGCTATTGATTGTCGTTTCATTAAGCATCCGGATTAAGTCAGGGTTTTCGATTTTCACCTTTGAAGTTTTAATCAAGGTCTTCGTCAGATCACTTGGCTGAAGAAACGGCAAATCCTCTGTCGGATTAGGATAGGTGTTATCCTTTGTGATGTTCATAACAGAGTTAGGTATCGTATACTTCGCTTTTTCCACCTGTTTTGGCTGAGGAGCCTTACCTTCCTTAGCAAATCCAGGGGTTAAAATGGACATCATGAAAACCATCGTTAAAACAAGGATAGCTGCTGTTTTTTTCATGGTGCTTAACTCCTTTCACTACAAGAAACTTATACGTTTGTTCATAGTGTTTTCGGAGTCGCTGCACTTTATCCAAGGTTTAAAAATTTATCTATCTGACAAGACGAGCTTGTTTAACAATTTTTCGAAGAACGGGAAGAAAAATTGAATGAGCGGACCGATCGCAAATGTAACCACCAGCGTACCGATCCCAATCGGACCATTAAAAATGAATGCCGCTGACAGGGCAATTACTTCACCCAGCGTTTTGGCTACCATTAAGTTGAGGCCAAACCTTTCCCTTAACGCCATCATAAAGTTATCAATGGGAATCAGCGGAAATTTCGCCTGCAGGTAAATGGCCAGGCCAAGACTAAGGGTTACCATCCCAAGCAAAAATACTGCAAATTGCTTTGCATAACCTGTCACGATTAATTCGTCAAACACTCGCAAAATCCAAAAATCGATTAACACTCCGGTGATGAGCAGCGTAATGACGGCTGCAACATCCGGTCTTCTTTTTACTAAAGCCGCATTAACAAAGATTAAAATGATTCCAACGATAACGACCCAGCTACCTGGTGTAAGTCCGACTGTTTCCGAAAGCCCAACGTTCAAGGCATCCCAGGCACCTGTCCCCAATCCAGCCTTAATGGTCATTGATATTCCAAAAGAAAGAACAATTAACCCCATGATAAAAAAGAAAGTCCGATAAAAAAAAGCCATTATTATATCTCCTTCTAAAGAAACTATTCATGAATTCTGGATAAAAAAGCGAAAAAAGAACCCTGTCCTCTCAGAACAGAGTTCATTATTTCTATTATATTAAAGCAGGTAAAATCCAATTCCCATTATAACATATGCGCCTAGAAGTGTAAGTCCCTCAAACCAGTTTGTTTCTCCATCATTCGCAATACTGATCATCAACAGAACTGATACCGCCATGGAGATCATCTCAGGCATTGAGAAAACAAGCGGCATTTTCGTTTCAAATAACAAAGAAACCAGTACGAGCAGCGGAGCCACGAACATGGCTACTTGCAATGTAGAACCAACGGCGATTTCAACTGCGACATCCATTTTATTTTTATAGGCCATGATAATCGCTGAAGCGTGCTCTGCAGCGTTACCAACAATGGCAACGATAATAACCCCGATGAACAATTCCGACCAGCCGAAGGACTCACCGACCGCTTCAAAAGTGTGGACAAGATTTTCAGCTACATAGGCGACAGCAACTGTTGCTGCTAATAGAATCATGATTGCCTTGCCTTTGCCCCATTCTGGTTCTTCATCATGGTGCGAAGCCCCGTCCTCAGTATTATGCTGATATACCCCGCGGTGGGTAACAAGCTTGAAGAAAAGAGCCGCCAAATAAAGAGCAATCAATATAATCGATACACCTACACTCAGGTTCAGCGTTTCGGTTTCATCCATTTGCATTGAAAAAACTTCTGGAACGACGAATGCAACGATTACCGCAAACATCAGAAGTGCTGAGTTGTGTCTTGCATCATACACATTGAAATGCTGGCGTTTGTACTTTAATCCTCCAACAAAGAAGGAAAGTCCGGCTACCAGCAGCAGGTTGCCCAGTACAGAACCTGCAAGAGAAGCCAGCACCACACCTACAAGACCTGCTTTTAAGGCGAAAATAGAAATGATCAGTTCTACCGCATTTCCGAAAGTCGCGTTCAGCAAACCGCCGATACGCGGGCCAGTTACGATTGCCAAACTTTCTGTTGCTCTTCCCATGAAGCTCGCCAAAGCGATAATGGTCAAGCAGTATACAATAAATAACATGATACTTGGCCAATGCATCAATGTCCCGATGACAGACAACGGGAAACCGATAAATGCTAAAATCATAAAAATCTTATTTGCCATTATTCAATCCTCACTATTCATTTTTAAATTTCTTGTACTCGCGAAGTACTCTCACGCTAATGAATCATAAAGCGCATAAAACAATTACCCGCGAACGATTTCAAACGTTTCTTCCACTTCAATGCTGCCAATCACGGATTGAACCATGGAACAGTTTTTCCTTGTCAGCACCATTGCTTTTTCAATTTTCTTTTCATCAAGATTATTTCCTTCAATGCGGAAATGCACCTTGATTTTACTAACCCTGTCAGCTTCCTCTTTAACTCGTTCTGCCTCGGCTGTAATATGTATATCTTTTATTTCCATTCGCATTTTTTCCAAAACCTTGCGCAGAACGCCGCCGCTGCATACCGCAACCGAAGAGACAAGCAGCTGGTATGGTCTGAATCCATACTCGTCATCACCTGCAACATCCAGCCTTCCAAAGCCAACTTCCGTGTAAAAGCCAACATCTGGTTTCATTTTAAATTCCATCTCGCCATCACCCTTTATATGTATTCGTAGCGGAAATACTTAAATTAGAAAAATTTACCGCAATTGCTCATAAAGAGATTACACTATTTTTTCCCTTAATTAAACTAAAAAAACATTGCCTTTGAAATTTTATAGCTATAACATCTAAAGA
>NZ_JBAVFI010000114.1:0-4058 GCF_049588175.1 Mesobacillus sp. | reverse complement strand
ATCGAGAGACATAAATCCAGATTATTAACTAATAGCATAATATGATTCTTCTTCTGTATAGCATTCATAAAGCTTTCGATTTTTTCTTCCATCCCGTTCAGCCCCCTGCTATTACATATTCCTTGTTTAACGGAAAAAACCTGTAATAATCCTTCGACAAATCGTACGGGGCACCTAAATAAATAGGTTCACTGCTATAGGAAAGTCGATTGATGCTGCATTCTAACAAATACTTGATATCATTTTCTTGCTTTTGTGCGAAATCCGCAAAAAAAAGACAATGCCTAAGTGGAATTTCGGCATTGTCTATCATTTCCCGAGAAATATGTCTAAACACTGAACAGTCTAGGCAGGTTTTGTTTGAAAGATAATTTGATTTTGTGTTTTTTAACAAAAAGCAATAACTGAGCCCACAAAAAAACGGCTTAGCCTTTTATTTGTACATTCTCCTGGTTTTTCAATTTTTCATATAAATAAGGGACAGACTGAAATGCATATATTTTCTCCTGGATCTCTCCCTTGTTTAAGACAATCAGGCATGGAACGCTTTCGATTTCGAATCGCTCAGCCATTGCTGGAAAGTAATTCAAATCTGCTTTACCAGCAGAAAGATCAGGCAACAGTTGTTCTACTACTGTAAGCATTTTCCCTGCTACCTGGCATGTTCCGCACATAGGCGTATAAAAATACAGGAATCCTGTCTGCTTTTCTGCCAAAAAAGCTTCTATTTCTTCCTTTGTCCACTCTTTCATCTACAGTCATCCTTTTTCTAAAAACTCTGCATGAACGTCGATATTTGCTCCAATCAAAACTGTAGCCAGATGGTACTCAGGTGCAGTGGCCACTTCCTTGTACATTTTGTCAATATACAGATGATTCGCTTCCGGAAATTCTCGTTTAAATTGCTTTCGAAGCTTCTCCCCGGATGCATCCGCATCGACAAGGATATATACATCTTTATCAAAAAGTGAATCAATCAGCTCATCAAGCTTAGACACACCAATCGTTCCATTTGTACAAATTATTTCTACCGGTTCTTTTAGCACGGTCTGTACCTTTCTTTTGTCTGACGAGCCTTCCACTATGATTACCTTGTGATTTTCGTCCATCGCCATAACCACCTATGCACCAGAAAATAATTACTATACAACATTATAAACATTATTAATTGAATTGTGCGGGTTAGTACATATTTCTATTGTCACTGTTTTTGTTATATATTGCAAAAATTTTACCTAGCTCCTATGTGTGGATGAGCATTTTTTTTAATAAAAAAAACAGCGGCTCGATTGGCCGCTGTTTCATCCTTAACACCAGCCGCCTTCATCACAATCAGTATACCGAGGTTCAGATTGGTCCGGAACTGATACATGCTGGTAAATTCTATTCTGTTCGGATTCATAATGATGGCCAAGCTCAAGCTGAACGCCATCTGGGAGTTTGATTTTTCCGATTGGTTCATTTTCTAAATATAAATGGATTGCTCCATTTTCTAATTTGCCTGTAACACGATCAGTAATATCTAATTTTTGCTGATTTAATGTCATCGCTATTACTCCCTTTCCAGTTTCTTCGCTGCTTTTATTTTGTCCGAAATCCGCAAAATGAAGTGATGGAAAAATACAGGAGATACAGAAAAGCTGCAGATAAAATAAAAACGCCTTGAAGGTATCAAGGCGTTAGCTAAGATCTTATTCTTTTGTCATTTCTTCGTATTGTTCAGCTGTCATAAGCTTGTCTACTTCACTGTTGTCAGAAAGTTCAACAACAATCATCCATGCTTTTTCATATGGAGATTCGTTAACAAATTCAGGGCTGTCATTTAAGTCTTCGTTAACTTCTACTACTTTGCCGCTTACTGGAGCGTAAAGTTCCGAAACCGTTTTAACAGATTCAACACTTCCGAATGGCTCATCAGCAGAGATTTCGTCTCCTACTTCAGGTAGTTCGACGAATACGATGTCTCCCAGTTCAGATTGAGCGAAGTCAGTAATACCTACGCGAACCTTTTCTCCTTCAACTTTTACCCACTCATGTTCTTCAGAATAACGCAACTCTTTTGGTGTATTCATTTACTATCCCTCCATTTGTATATCTCTATCGATAAATATCGATGGGATCAAAATTAAAGCCATGCTTTTTCATAATCTTCTTCTTTAAAACCTACGGTTACTCTTTCCCCGTCTGTCATTAGCGGACGCTTGATCAGCATTCCATCTGAAGCAAGCACTTCCAATAACTCGTCATGGGACGCCGACTTAACCTTGTCTTTTAGCCCTAGCTCGCGATACTTCTGACCGCTCGTATTAAAGAACTTTTTTAAATCGAGGCCGCTTTTATTTAGCATTTCCTCTAGCTCAGAGCGTGAAGGAGGGTTTTCGACAATATGTACTTCATTATAAGCTACTTCATGTTGATCTAACCATTTTTTAGCATTCCTGCAGGTGCCGCATTTAGGGTACCAATAAAACGTCTTTGCCATTTTTTCACCACCCTTTGCTAGTATCCCATTAAATAATCCCTCTAAACGGATAGTAACATATAAGGGTGACAAAATTCTAACATTCAGTGTTTAATTTTCTCCATTTTTTCGGCATCACTATCTATTTCTACAAAAACTGCAAAATACCTTCTTTGTCTTAAATTTTATCAATTGAGAATTCTGCCTTGTATTAAACTTTCAAATGACCAATATTTTTCCACATATAGACATTCAACCTAGTTCTGGGCTCTCGAATGATCTTTAGACTGCATCTCATGGACATTCAACCTGGTTTTATACTCCCCGAATGGCCTTTAGACATCAGACATCAGATAGCAGCACCTGTTCTCCTTCAATATAAAATAGCTCCTCCCCAAAATGGAGAGGAGCATATCTTCGCTGCATTATTAAACTAGGAAGCGTTCAGCTTCAATCAGCTTTTCAGAAGCTTCTCGCTTCTTAGCGATCACGTTAATTGGAGTGTGTCTTGTGAACTTGCGCAGTGCAGAAGTCAGCATGCGAAGCGCATCGCCTTCTTCAGTTGCAACAAGAGTTTCTTTTGCATCACGTTCGATTTCATTAAAAGCTTCCTGGCAGAAAATTTGAGTGTATAGAAGCTTCTGTTTGCTCTTTTCAAGGCCATCCTTAGCGATTGCTTTTTCCGTACGCAGAACAGCTGATTCCATTGAATAAGCATTTGAGATGATATCTGCTATGTTAACAAGGATTTCTTGTTCTCTTTCTAAGGCCTTGCCAAACTTTTGAGCAGCCAACCCAGCTGCCAGCAAGCCGATTTTCTTTGCGTTTTTAACTAGGTATTTTTCCTGTGCAAGCGGCTCATCACCTGGCTCTTCAGGCATCAGCATCATAAGCTCTTCCTGAAGCTGCTGCGCTTTTTGCAATAATGGAAGCTCACCCTTCATAGCTTTGCGCAGGAATGTTCCTGGAACAAGAAGACGGTTGATTTCGTTTGTACCTTCAAAAATACGGTTGATCCTTGAGTCACGGTATGCTCTTTCAATTTCATATTCTTGCATGAATCCGTATCCGCCGTGAATCTGTACGCCTTCATCTACAACATAATCAAGTGTCTCTGTAGCGAACACTTTGTTCATGGAACATTCAATTGCATACTCAGCGATAGAATCAGCTACTGCTTTACCGTTATTGATTTCTTCGTCTGATAGCTTGCTCATGCGGTCTTCAAATAGACCTACTGTACGATACACAGAGCTTTCAGATGCGTATATCTTGGAAGCCATTGTAGCAAGCTTTTCTTTTGTCAGGTTGAACTGGGAAATAGGAGTCTTAAACTGCTGGCGCTGGTTAGCATACTTCACTGTAATGCCAAATGCATGCTTTGCTCCTCCTGTAGCACCTACACCCAATTTATAACGTCCGATATTCAGGATATTGAAGGCAATGATATGGCCTTTACCAGCTTCTCCTAGCAGGTTTTCAACCGGAACCATAGCATCTTGAAGAATCAATGTACGAGTAGAGGAGCTCTTGATCCCCATCTTCTTTTCTTCAGCACCTACAGAAACGCCTGGGTATTCTCTTTCAACGATGAATG
>NZ_JBAVFI010000113.1:0-1653 GCF_049588175.1 Mesobacillus sp. | reverse complement strand
GGTCGGACAAACCGCCTTCACCGGTATTCATCCACGTCCCTCCAGCAAGACCGAGCCCCTTTGAGAGCGCCTGGATGGCTCTTTCGCCAAGTGCACCATAACTCATTGCCGACTGGCCGACCAGCCCCTTTACCCTGAAAGGATGGGGGCATGTTTTTTCCCCAAGCACGACAGTGTCTTCATCATGCAAGTAGTAGGGATCCACTATTTTTTCCTCACTATGCTCCTTTCTCGTAAAAAGAGATTCACCATCACTCTTATACACTCTCGTTTTTATTTTTTCCGCATTGTCGACCTTCATTTCATCTGTCAGTTTTGGAAAAAGGGTGTTCCTGATGTAAAAGCCTTCCTCATTAAAATCGCGAAGAGAACCGAACCCTATCAATCTTTCCTTGTATTTCCCTGCCTTGACGACGTCCTGGTATTCCTTCCTTGAGAACGGCTTCCCTTCATTGTCGGCATTAAACAGATACTGCCTCATTTCCGGTCCAATATGCTCGGTAAAATAGCGGACCTTCCCAATCACAGGGAAATTCCTTAGAATGGAATGCTGCTTCTGCCTGTCGTCTTTAATATATAGATAGATAAAAAGCAGGATTGGTACGATGATGATCAACGCGATGAAAACAAACAATCCTATTACGAGATAATCAGTCAAGCCCATTGAAATCCTCCTTTCTTATGGCAACTCCATACTGATCGAAGAATACATTCGGGGTGCAAAAGTATTGAAGTGACGAAAACAGCTGGAACATAATCAAAATGCTTTTAGAAAAAATTTAACCAAGAACAGCTTTCTACAATGAAGCAAGCGCTTTGGTTATCAGTATATCTCCTTCACCAACCTCAAACGTTTTGTTAAAGGTACTCTCGGAATCTAGCGCTGCAACCAGCACCTCGGCCAGGTCCTCCTTTGGGATTTCAAGAGTATTAGATTCGAGCGTGACTGCGGCAGAGATTTTCCCCTCTCCAGGTTTATCATTCAATGCACCGGGCTGCACAACAGTATATGTCATGGCCGACTGCCTTAGAAACTCATCCGGCATTTCCTTTGCACCAATCTCCCGGCTTTCATCACCAACTGACTCGTTTGCGCTAATTGGACTCATCATCACAAAGCGCTTTACACCCTGTCTTTCCGCTTCCTTCACCGTTTCAATGACTGATTCATGGTCCACCATCACCGTTTTGCCAGTCTGTGCTTTCGGACTAATACCAGTAAGAAAAATTGCTGCATCGCAGCATCGGAACAGGCTCTGCAGGCTACTCTCTTCGTATACTACAACCTCATCAGCCCCACGCTTTTGCAAAAGCTCAATCTGGTTTTCATTGCCCACAACCGCACAAGACATATGTCGGTGTTCACTAAGCTTGCTAATGACAAACTCCCCAACAGCACTATGCGCACCAAAAACAATAACCCTCATAAATAACCCTCCCCTTCACCGCATCACCGCGCTGGGGGTCAGACCCCCGCCGCTTCAACGCGTTACTCTACTGGGGGTCTGACCCCCAGCGCTTTAAAGTGTTAAATTTTGAAAAAAGAGAAACAGATTTGATCCGTTTCTCTTTTTGTTTCTTATTGCACACTTGTTTTGGCTGGTCTGGACTGGGACTAGATCTTCCGGCTCCAGTGGCGGTGCTGGACGATAG
>NZ_JBAVFI010000112.1:0-10483 GCF_049588175.1 Mesobacillus sp. | reverse complement strand
CTTCATCATCTTCCCGTCGTTAGCGACGGCAGTGGCTGCCTGAATCATCTGGATAGGCGTTATGGTAGAACCTTGCCCATAAGATGTAGTCATTTTTTCAATTGGCCATTTATATACAATTTTCCCTACTGCCTCGTTGGGAAGGTCAATGCCGGTTGGTTTATCAAAGCCAAAATCAGTTAAATACTGACGGAAAACATCAGTACCAATTTTTTCGTTTACCAATTTGGCAACCGCAACGTTTGAAGATCGCTGAATTCCTTCAAGATAGGAAATCGTTCCCCAGCCTTCCCCATTGTTGTGGTCATGAATTCTTCCCGACTTTTCTGTTACCCTGTAAGATCCTGATTTATAAAGCTCACCTGGGTTCCATTTCTTCTCTTCAACGGCAGCTGCAAGCGTAAAGATTTTCATTGTAGAACCTGGTTCGATAGGTGTTTCTACAACCTCATTGTGCCAGTTTTTATCCAGACCTTCCCTAGTGGTCGGATGAAAGGTCGGGCGCTGTGCCATTGCCAAAATATCGCCTGTCTTTGGATCAGCAACGATAGCGATGATTTTTTTAGGCTTATACTCTTCCTCAACACGGCTGACTGCATCCTCAACGAATGTCTGGATTTTTTTATCGATCGTTAAATAGACATTATCTCCATCATGGGCGGGAGTGATCTTTTCATCGCTGTCAGGCAGCAAGAATCCCCATAAATCACTTTCAAATGAAAGAGATCCATTCTTCCCTGTAAGCTCATCATTTAATGTTTTTTCTACTCCAAGCCTTCCTGTGGAGATGGATTTTCCATCTTCCTTTTCTTCTTTTTCAACATACCCAACTAAGTGTGAAGAAAATATACCATTTGGATAAAACCTCTTTGAATCTCTTAAAAATGTAATCCCAGGAAGTTGCAATTCTTCTATTTCTCTTTTAGTCTGATGAGAAATGTCTCGTCCCGCCTTGCCGAATTCAACCTGGAATACCCCTTTTTTTGTTAGCTTTTTATAAATATCAGACTCGCTCATGTCAAGATACTTCGCAAGCTTGCTCGCTGTTTTTTCCGGATCGATTACGTGTTTCGGTTTCTTCTTATTCGTTGTTACGGAATCATCGAGAATCGCGACAAGCGTATAAGCTGTTGTATCCTCAGCCACTACTTCGCCTTTACGGTCGAAAATAGTCCCCCTAACCGCTTCAATGACTTTTTCATTAGAGTATTTCTGCTGAGCTTTGGCAGCAAGTGCTTGTCCATGCACTTCACCTGTAACCTGGATTGATACAAATCTGAAAATCAAGATAAAAAAGAGCAGGCTGAATATTACGAATAATACCGCTGCTCCTGCATTCATATTGGGTTGTTTCTTCATCATCAGTTTTCAACACCCTTAACATTGTCTTCATTCAATGTTAAACCAAGCTTCTCAGTTACTTTCTTAATCCGTTCATAGGTACTTAACTCGCTAACCTGGACTTCAAGGTCACTGTTAACTTTTTGCTGCTCCTCGATATTGCCTTCGACCACCTGGATATCTTTGTTGACTTCGTAAATAGCTGCCTGTTTTGATACCATGAATGTTGCGCCGAAGCATACCATTACTCCGAAAACAAACATCAAGACCTTTTCGCCGGGCGTCAGTATCGAATTTCTTTTTGCTGGGGCTTTTACCGGTGATTGAACAGTGCGCTGCTGCTGTTCCTGCTGCAATTTTCTTGCCAGATTGCTCATCATTTTCCCTCCTGAGAATTTTTTTATTTATTGGCAGTTTCCGCCTGGCAATTCCCAGCCCTCTCACTTGAGAGGCTTCAACAGGGAATTTCAGAATTCATAATGCAAAATCAACATCATTTACGAAAAAGCCTATTTTTTTAATTTTTCTGCGATACGAAGTTTTGCTGATCTTGCTCGATTATTGAATTCAAGTTCTTCCTCTGACGGCAGGATTGGTTTCCTTGTAATCAGTTTTAATTTCGGCTGGAATTCCTCTGGAATGATCGGCAGTCCATGAGGAAGCTGTGGTGTTTCACTCGCTTTTTTAAAGGTAACCTTACAGATTCTGTCCTCCAGGGAATGGAAGGTGATGACACTGATCCTGCCGCCAACAGCAATCAAGTCTATAGCCTGCTCAAGCGATTTCTCGAATACACCTAGTTCATCATTTACGGCAATTCTAACAGCCTGGAAAACCCTTTTCGCAGGATGGCCGCCTTTTCTTCTGGCAGGTGCGGGAATGGCATCCTTGATCAATTCCACAAGTTCACCTGTAGATTCAATCGGTTTTATTTCCCGTGCTGCTTCAATCTTCCTGGTTATCTGCTTTGAAAATTTCTCTTCCCCATATTGGAAGAAGATTTTGACCAATTTTTCATACGGCCATTCATTGATCACATCATAAGCTGACAATGGTGCGTCCTGGTCCATCCGCATATCAAGCGGCGCATCATGGTGGTAGCTGAAGCCTCGCTCAGGAGTATCGAGCTGTGGCGATGAAACGCCTAAATCATATAGGACTCCATCCACTTCAGTCACACCAAGCTTTTCAAGCTCTTCTTGTAAGTAAAGAAAATTGCTTTTAATGATTGTCAGTCTGTCACCGTAGCTTGCCAGTTTTTCTTTTGCATTTGCGATTGCAATATCATCTTGGTCAAATGCATAGAGCTTTCCTTTTTCCGAAAGCTTGGACAAAATTAATTCGCTGTGGCCGGCACCACCGAGAGTACAATCCACGTATGTACCATCTGGCTTAATATTAAGCCCGTCTACTGTTTCTTCCAGTAAAACTGTTGTATGTTTGAACATCATGATCCACCTTTCCAATCGAGGAGCAGGTAATATTATATCAGAATAATGTTACCCTTAAATATCAAATCCAATCATATTTTCCGCAATTTCAGCAAAAGATTCCTCAGATTCTGTGAAATATTCTTCCCAAATTGCTTTGCTCCAAATTTCAATTCGATTGGAAACCCCTAAAATCACACACTCTTTATCAAGCTTTGCATACTGCATTAGAGGGGATGGGATATTTACTCTCCCCTGTTTGTCAATTTCACTCTCGGTAGCACCTGAAAAGAAGAAACGGGTAAATGCCCGCGCATCTTTTTTGGTCAGCGGAAGACCTTTAAGCTTATCTTCAATAACTGACCACTCAGAAACGGGATAGCCAAACAAACACTGGTCGAGTCCACGCGTAAGAATGAACATTTCTCCCAAGTTATCACGGACCTTGGCAGGGATGATCAAACGGCCTTTACTATCAATATTATGATGATATTCGCCCATGAACATGCCACTACCCCCACTTTCTAAATACAATGTACCACATTCCCCCACTTTTCACCACCTTATTTTAAATATTCTCCCCGCTGTTTGAATTTCCTCCTAAAAAGTATCTTTTTCCATAATTTCTTATCACTTGTTAATCATCTACTTGTGCAGTGTTGTGGTGCAATCTGATGATATTCTTGCCTGAAAAAAAGCTCCACCCAAATTGGGTGGAGCTTTAGCTTACATTTTGATTATTTTATGAGAGCCGTCGAATTCATAGTGGAGCCCAAGCAAATCGGAGACGAAATTCAATCCGTATTTATTTAAATAGTAAAAAGGATTCCAGACTCTTTCCTGTGGAGAACCACCTGGCCGTAGTGCATTTTCCACCCTTGTGAATTTCCTCAAAATGTGGTCATGCTTTCGGCAGACCGCTTCAACGATTTTCCCCTCCATAAAGCTAATTTGCTTCATCAGGATTTGTTCGTTCTTTTCAAGCAGCGGCATCAGCACCGGATCGATTGTTTTCGATTTTTCCCTTACATGCGAATACTGCTCAGCAAGCGAGACTTTAACATTTTCAAAAAGCTCTTCAACTTCACGGTCTTTCAGTGAATCAATAAATTTCAATTCGTGCTTGTTTGTTCCAGAAATGAGCACTTCCTTTAGGTCAAGGTTCAGTTCCTCCAAATCTGTCTCGATGGAACGTTCTAGGATGGTGATATTCAGCCTTGGCACTAGCGGAGGCATCTTTAATCCGAAGTGGTCGAATACAAGCTTTAATTCAGCCCAATAAGCAATCTCGCCCGGCCCGCCAATGAAGGCAATAGTCGGAAAAAGCCATTCCTGCATCAGCGGTCTTGTAATGACGTTGTTGCTAAGCTTTTCAGGGAATTCATTTGCAATTTCCTGCAATTCTTCAAAAGAGAAGCTTACCTCTCCATTTTTTCCTGTGAATTCGTCAGTTTCTGGATCAAACTGGAGCAAGATCCTCTCATTTACCTCTTCATCGTAAAAGAAGAGATTGGCTGCATTTTTATTTATATCAATCATATTGGGATATCCCGCAGCTTCTGTCTGATGCTGCTGTTTAAGAACTGCATCGGTAATTTCCCGATGGTTGTTCATCTGTTTAATAAAATACTCTTTTTCAAGCTTCCGCAATTCCTTGTTCCCAGAATCAACGATCAGCAGGCCTGAGTCCTTGAAAAGCTCCATGATGATCGAAGCAAAAAAATCCACAAAGGATTCAGCTGTTTTCAATGAGTCCAGCGCAAAAGACAAAACCTCTTTTGTATGCTTTGTTTCACCATAGGTTTCGATTATTTCTTCAACCCATGAATAACATAAATCCTTATTGATACAGACTTCGGAAATCATTTTCTTTTCAAGATTCTTTTCTGGGTATATCCATTTTTCTTGTTTATTGTTATTCATAACATATACATGATTTACTTCCTGATAATCATGATCTTCTCCAGCAATCCAAAAGACCGGAACAACAGGAACGCCAAGTTCAGCCTCTTTTTGTTCTGCAAGCTTAAGTATAGAAATAACTTTGTGGATCGTATATAAAGGTCCTGTCAGGATGCCAGCCTGCTGTCCTCCGATAACCGCTACACTATTCTCCTGCCTCAGCTTCTCAATGTTAGCACCAATTTTATCAGAATTTGCATAACGTGACATGAATGATTGGATATGGTCAGCCAGTTCATTTCTCATGAATGTTCTATTTTTGAGTTCATCTAACCGATGAACATATTCATTATCATTTTTAAAATTATAATGAAAGAAGCTCTGAAGTTCAGTGCTTCCAGCAAGGTAATCTGTCGCAAACCGGTTCGCAGCCGGAAGAGAGAGATTCAACATCTCCATTTACGTGTACTTCCTTTCTCGTAAACATTTTTCACTGTTATGAGTATAGCATTGTTTGAAATGAAAAGAAAAAAACTTTGCCTTCCGAAAGTTCTAAAATCAGAATTTTTTTGTTAACCTGTTAAACAAGGCTGTTGATTTCCGTTCCAGGCGCTTCGCTTTCCGCGGGGCTGGCGCTGAGCCTCCTCGTCGCTTCGCTCCTGCGGGGTCTCACCTGTCCAGCTAAGCCCGCAGGAGTCTTCGCGCCTTCCACTACAATCAACAGGGTATGAAAATCAACATTCAGCTTAAACAGAGCCTAAAACAAAAAGCGCTGAACCATCATACTTAAATGAATCGGCCCAACACTCAGATATTCTCTGTCTGTTATTGTATACCCATAATTGTCTGTAAGGCAGATTGAGCTGGCTTGGGTTTAAGTTATCAGCTCATCACGTAAAATTGCATGCAAAGCGAATGAAACAGTCGAAAAAAAGTGCTAAACAAACAATAATGTCAGCCTTTGGAACAAGCCGAATAATACAAGAATGACATACGCGGAAAAAAACAGCAAAAAGTTAAATCGCCAGAACCCTTTGAATACTTTAGGCATCACGATTTCCTCTTTGTACTTCCAATGGATCAGGACAAAGATTGCCGCCAGTCCGAACAAGACAAGCAGAATCAGCCACAAAAAGGATTTTCCCCATATTGTAATGATCAAAAAATGGACGGACAGCACTAGCAATAAAGTGCTGAAATCAATTGCAAGATTGACTGACCGCCGATGTTTTCCTGTAATTTGCTTGCTGATGATGAACACAGCTAAGTAACCAACCATTGGGACTGTGATCAATGTGGCAACGA
This sequence comes from Mesobacillus sp., assembly GCF_049588175.1. Lineage (GTDB taxonomy): Bacteria > Bacillota > Bacilli > Bacillales > Cytobacillaceae > Mesobacillus. The sequence goes on along the minus strand of NZ_JBAVFI010000112.1, from coordinate 4,505 downwards.
CTGCGGAGAAAATCCCCGGCATTATGCCCCCTCCTTTTCGTGCTCCTTCCCCTTGATGCATTCAAAATAATTATGTATTAATGGAGCTTTTATATTTTTCCTTGCAGCTTCTTCCAACAGGTAGCCGAGGATGGCATCTATTTCTGTCTTTCTGCCATTCTCCAAGTCTTTATACATAGATGAATGATTTTCGGCTGTTTTTTCACAAACGTTCAATAAGTTCTCGAAATAGTCTTCTTTATTATGTAGTTCAAGCACTTGTGCACATTCTTCAAAAAGCTTTTCAAAGATTTCCTTGTAATAAGGATTTCTGATCAGCTCTCCATTCTTCACATTAAGGATTGCTGTCAATGGGTTGATTACTGAATTGACCACCAGCTTTTTGATCAGCATTCCCTCATAATCTTCTTCACGGATAATTGGGAACTCTGAGGCAAGTGAAGCAGATAATTCTCTAAGAAGAATTTCACTTCCCTGGAATACCGCAGCCCTGGTTACTCCCGCCCCATTGTGTATTACCGCATTGCCACTTGATCTCACAGCACCATGTTCCACGGACCCTACAAATATTGGGAAGGAAGTTAAATTCTTGAGCATTTTGATATGGCCATAACCATTTTGAAGGAAAAGGAGGCTCCCCACTGTCTTTGCAGTTAATATCGGCATTATGTCTGGCAGCTGGTATTGTTTCACAGCAATAATCGCCATATCTTCAGTCCCTTGCCAAGCATGGAGTGGAGCAGCATATACGTTATGGGTCGTTCTCTCATCACCAAGTTTTATCATTTGTAATCCTTGAGTATTAATTAAGTCTGCTTGTTGCTGTGTCCGGGTGAACAAATGGACTTCATGCTTCGCACTTAGGTAATACGAGAACAGCAAGCCCAACGATCCGCCCCCAATAATTGCTATCTTCATAAATACCCATCTGCTCCCTCTCGTGTCATAGCCTTTACCTGTAAAAGAATACAAATATGAAACTAAAACCTATTAAAGTGCATGTCATGTCGGTTATATAAAAAATGAACTTTAAATGACTTAGTCATATTTTATCAGAAATAATGCTTTATTTGGAAGAAGTGTTTGGGAAACTCTATGAATATTTATTAGTATGTATACCACGGCCAAATAATGAAACGGAGGCCCTTTAAGGACCTCCGCAAATTTTATACTGGATATACAGGATGTTTCCTGACACTGAATACCATATCTTTTGTTTCATATAGTTTGAATCTATCGATCAGCGCATTTCTCAAATCAGAAGCTGCGACTATATCATCAACGATTAGTTCGGAAGCCAGTTTGTAGATATCGATACTCTCTTTATATTCCTGATGCTTCTCCTGGACAAAAGCAATCTTTTCCTTTGGATCTGCAATTTCATTAATTTTATTTGAATAAACCGCGTTAACCGCAGCTTCAGGACCCATAACAGCAATCTGTGCTGTAGGCAAAGCTATGCAGCAATCTGGTTCAAATGCCGGGCCAGCCATTGCATATAGCCCTGCCCCGTAAGCCTTCCTTACGACAACAGATATTTTCGGAACAGTCGCAGAGCTCATCGCCGCAATCAGCTTCGCACCATGGCGGATAATGCCTGCACGTTCTACCTTCGTGCCGATCATGAATCCTGGGACATCAGCAAGGAACAGTAATGGAATATGGAATGCATCGCATAACTGGATAAATTTAGCGCCCTTATCTGCAGAATCCACAAACAGAACCCCACCCTTCACCTTAGGCTGGTTGGCGATGATTCCTATTGCCCTGCCGTCAATCCTGGCAAGCCCAGTGATTAATTCAGGAGCAAAAAGCTTCTTGATTTCAAAAAAGCTTCCTTCATCGATCAGTGCGTCAATTCCTTCATACATATCAAATGGAGCATTCTGGTTTACAGGAACAATTTCCTCAAGGCTCCTGCCTGCCTTTGGAGCGATTCCCTCAATTAATTCTGTCTTTGATTGGAAATTCGCAGGGAAGTAACTCAAATACTTCTTGGCTGATTCAATCGCTTCTTCCTCACTGTACACGAGCATGTCACCTACACCGCTGACCGAGCAATGCATGCGAGCGCCACCCATTTCTTCCAATGTAACTTTTTCGCCGATTACTTTTTCCGCCATCCTCGGAGATCCAAGATACATGGAGGCATTTTGATCAACCATGATCACGATGTCACAGAAGGCTGGAATATAGGCACCGCCTGCAGCTGAAGGCCCGAAAAGAAGACAAATTTGCGGAATCACACCGGAAAGCTTTACCTGATTATAGAAGATTTTGCCCGCTCCGCGTCTGTTCGGAAACATATCCAGCTGGTCAGTAATCCTTGCACCAGCGGAATCAACAAGATACAACAAAGGCACCTTAAGCTTTTCTGCTGTTTCCTGGATCCTGATAATCTTTTCTACCGTCCTAGCGCCCCATGATCCAGCCTTAACAGTAGAGTCATTTGCCATGACACAAACTGTCTGCCCACCAATCTTGCCGATCGCTGTGACTACTCCATCTGCCGGAAGATCTCCCGCCTGGAAGTTAGCAAACTTTCCATCTTCTTCGTAAATGCCGCCGTCAAATAAAAGATTGAGGCGTTCGCGTACAAAAAGCTTATTTTGATGGGCATTTTTTTCATGATATTTTGGATGCCCGCCAGCCTCAATTTGTTTGATTTTTTCCTCTAATGTTTCAGAGAGAATCTTAGCAGTAGTCATTTTCACCCTCCTCAAATTCTATTATTCTAATACAAGCAGGACATCGCCTTCATTTACAAAATCACCAATGTTCACTTTGATTTCTGCTACCGTTCCGGCTCCATGGCTTTCAACCGGGATCTCCATTTTCATCGATTCTAGCATCAATACTTCTTGTCCTTCAGACACTGTATCTCCTGCTGCCACTAATACATTAAGAACTGTTCCTGCCATATTTGCTGTAATCTCTTTCATGTTTTTTCCTCCTCTATTTAGATGCCAATTTTCTTTCAGATAAATAGGCTGTTGTGTAATTTCCTGACTGGAAACCCTCTTCCTGTAAAACTTCTGCAAATAAAGGTGCATTAGACTTTATACCTTCAAGTTTTAACGCCGCGAAGAATTCCTGCCCTAAACGGATCGCCTCGTCCCTTGTCTTGCCAGTAACTATGCACTTGGCAACCATCGGATCATAAAATGGTGTAACCACTGAGCCTGATTCATATCCTGAGTCAACACGAACTCCATTTGATTCCAACCAGGAAAATTCACTGATTTTTCCTGGCGACGGCAAAAATCTTACTGGGTCTTCAGCATACAGCCTGAATTCAATGGCCCATCCCTTTTTTTGAATTTCTCCCTGCATTAGAGGCAGCTTTTCACCTCGTGCCACAAGAATCTGCCACTTAACGAGGTCAAGACCAGTAATCGATTCAGTTACCGGATGCTCAACCTGAAGTCGTGTATTCATTTCAAGGAAATAGTAATTTTCATTTTCATCAACGATGAATTCTACAGTGCCGGCGTTAACATAATCAACTGCCTTTGCAGCCTTCACTGCCGTTTCATACATCTTCTGCCTTGCTTCCTCCTTCAAGAAAGGTGACGGGGCCTCTTCAATTACTTTTTGATGGCGCCGTTGAATCGAGCAGTCCCGTTCAAACAAGTGCACATAGTTTCCGTGCGAATCGCCAAAAACCTGGACCTCCACATGCCGGGCATTTTTAATGTATTTTTCAATGAAAACTTCATCTGTCCCAAAGTATGTTTTTGCTCTTCCTCTGGTAGAATCAAAATTCTTAGCGAGCGCTTGCTCATTTTCACAGAGCACCATGCCGATGCCACCACCGCCGCCACTTGCCTTAAGCATGACAGGATAGCCTATCTCAGCCGCGAGCTCAATCGCCTCGTCCAGCGTTGTAACACCAAGTTCGCTGCCCGGCACAACTGGAACGCCAGCTAAATCCATCGTTGTCCTCGCAACAATTTTATCGCCCATTTTTTCTATCGTATCTGGTGATGGTCCAATAAATATCAGGCCCGCATCCCTGACTTTTCGGGCAAACTCTGCATTCTCCGATAAAAAACCGTAGCCTGGATGGATACCGTCAACATTTTCAGCTTTAGCGATCCTTAAAATTTCATCTGCATTCAAGTATGATTTTTGAACAGGAGGTTCCCCAATTCTGAACGCGCTGTCTGCTTCCTTCACGAACGGCAGGTCCTTGTCAGCATCAGAATAGACAGCCACAGTTTTAATTCCTAGTTCACGGCAAGTGCGGATGATGCGAAGCGCAATTTCTCCCCGGTTTGCAATTAAAATTTTTTGCACGCTTTTTTCCCCTTTCCCGTTAAAAAGTACACTCACTATTAAAATTCTACAAAATTCTGTTTTTTTCCTGCAAAAAATGGAACCGCTTTCTAAAAATCAAATGCAGAATTTTTTATGTTTTTATAATATAATAAAAAATAGATTATTAAAAACAATTTTATTTTAGCTGCCTATAAAATACGTATATTTTGGGTAAAGATTTATAC
>NZ_JBAVFI010000111.1:0-41162 GCF_049588175.1 Mesobacillus sp. | reverse complement strand
CCGTACTGAGGGACAGACCCCCAGTGATTTAACGCGTGGCCGTGCCGGGGGTCTGACCCCCGGCGCTTTAATGTGTGAAAGGATTTTCTCTTTTTATGTACAAAAGTATGTATAACAAAAAAACCCACTTGGTTAGAGTGGGGTTTTTACTCGGTAAAGTAATGGTTGATTTCATTATAGCATAAGTTCTAAAGGCCCTGTATAAAACTTTTCATAAGGAACAATTATATTAGAATATCTAAAAAATCTGAATTTTCCCGTTGAAGAAATGCGCTGGGGAGTGGATAATAAGAGGTGAATCAATAGTTTCTATTTATTTACATTCTGGTCGTTCCCGGGGGATCATTAATGGTAGAGTTTTTAAAAGATTTAATCCTTCATTTATCTATAATCCTTTCACTTGGCTTTATGTACAATTTCTTGTTGATGCAAAAGCGGGCTATTCACCATAAGCAATTTTTCAAGATGTCGATTTTGGCAGCTTTATTATTGACGATGGCTTTCCCGGTTCGATTCGAGGCCGGGATGGAATTTGATTTGAAATTGATTCCGGTATTCGTTGCCTTCTTCTATCTTAGCCGGACAGATGGGATATTGCTTGTTGCTGTAATGCTGATATTAAAAGGTTTTGTGAATTTTGAGGGATTAACCATCACTGCGATTAACTACGCCATTATTATTATCTTATTTTTCGCGATAGAAAAAATGTACCAGGATTCATCCGTTAAAAAGAAGATTGCACTGGGACTCTTTGTTTATTCACTGATTACTTCGACTAGGCTGGCTGCTCTGATACACTCTGGCAATCAGCAGGAATACCTCTATTTGCTGGTGTTTTCAATCGTGTCATTTATTGCTTTATCTGTAACGATTTACATAATCGAAATGACGAACTTCCAATTAAAGATGATGCATGAATTGCACAAGGCCGAGAAATTTTCCGCCATTAGCCAGCTTGCGGCATCGGTTGCTCATGAAATCCGCAACCCGATGACGACAATCAGAGGATTTATGCAGGTGCTGCAGGGAGAAAGGAATTTAAGTGACGATCAGAATCTTTTTATTTCCATTTCATTGCAGGAGCTCGATCGAACCCAAACAATCATCGATAACTTTTTATCGCTGGCGAAACCGAACACAGGCGGCACCGCTAAAATGAATCTAAGCGGCCTTTTGAAGGAGATTATCGATTTCATGAGGTCTTACTCCCATCTGGCAAATACGGAATTAGTTGAAGGAATAGAAAAGGAACTTTGGATCAGGGCGGATTCCCATGAAATCAGGCAGGTATTTATTAATATCATAAAAAATGGAATCGAAGCTATGCCTGAAGGCGGAAGCATTTATATCATCGCAAAATTGGACAAGGGCCAGGTAAAAGTCCAATTCCGAGATGAGGGCGTGGGGATGAACAAAGCCCAGCTTGAACGTCTCGGCAACCCTTATTATTCTACCAAGGAAAAAGGAACAGGCCTGGGGCTGATGATTTCTTATGATATCATCCACAGGATGAGAGGCAGAATTATAGTTGATAGTGAAGAGGGCAAGGGAACAACCTTCACCATCCTGCTTCCATGTGAATGAGGAAGGCGGAAAAAATCCGTCTTCTTTTTTAATAGAATTAGTGTTTCAATCAAGATATAATAATTTTTAAAAGATTTCTATAATTGTTTTTTGGGAAAGGGGTCAACACCATGACAGATTTTAATTCCTACTTTTTGATGAATGCCGACGAGGTCATTCAATATGTTAAATCCAAAACCGGCTTTTTTGACGGCTCTAATAATTTGAAATGCGCTGAAATTGGCGATGGCAATTTAAACTATGTATTTCGTGTGATAGATGAAGAGTCTGGGAAATCCGTAATTGTAAAACAGGCAGGCGACACGGCGAGGATTTCCGATGAGTTCAAACTTTCAACGAACAGAATCAGGATCGAGTCAAATGTTTTGAAGCTTGAAGGAGAGCTGGCCCCTGGCCTTGTTCCAGAAGTTTATTTATTTGATAATGTGATGAATTGCTGCGTAATGGAAGATTTATCTGACCATACCATTCTGCGGACAGCACTGATGGAAGAGCGTATTTTTCCAAAGCTTGCGGATGATCTGACGACATTTATGGTAAATACCCTGCTGCTGACATCGGATGTGGTCATGGAACATAAGGAGAAGAAAGCTCTTGTTCAGGACTACATCAATCCTGAATTGTGCGAAATTTCCGAGGATCTAGTATACTCTGAACCTTTTACAGACCATAATAATCGCAATGACCTGTTCCCGGCTAACAAGGAATGGATTGAGCAGAACATTTATGGAGATGACGCATTGCGCTTTGAAGCGGCCAAGCTGAAATTCGCGTTTATGACGAATGCCCAGGCTCTTGTTCATGGTGACCTTCACTCTGGCTCTGTTTTTGTAAAAGAAGATTCGACTAAGGTAATAGATCCGGAGTTCGCTTTTTACGGACCAATGGGCTATGACGTAGGGAACGTGGTCGCAAACCTGATGTTTGCGTGGTCAAGAGCGTATGTAACGAAGGCTGACGAGAAGTACCTTTCATGGTTAGAAGAGACAATCAGAGATACAGTTGATCTTTTCGCTGAAAAATTCTTTGCAAGCTGGAAGCGAAATGTCACTGAGATTATGGCGAAAGAACCAGGCTTTGACCGCTGGTATTTGGATACTGTCCTTAAGGATACAGCGTCTGTAACGGGTATGGAAATGGTCCGCCGCATCGCTGGTTTGGCAAAGGTCAAGGATCTTACAACCATTTCAGACGAGCAGCAGCGGGTAAAAGCAGAAAGACTTTGCCTGACAGCGGCAAAGCAATTCATCCTGAATGCTGCCAATTTTAAAACTGGAGATGAATTTTTACGTGTATTAAAGGATTCAGCTTTGAGCCATAATGTGCAATAATAAGACGTTCCTAATCTAGACTTTGAAAGAGAGGCTTTAGGCCATGTTACTTCTAGAAGAACGGATGAAGGTCGTAGAATATGGCAAAAAAATCATTACAAGCGGACTGACAAAGGGCACTGGCGGGAATATCAGCATTTTTAACCGTGAAAAAGAGCTGGTTGCCATCAGTCCGAGCGGGATCGATTATTTCGATACCAAGCCAGAAGATGTCGTCATCATCAATTTGCAAGGCGAAGTGGTGGATGGCAGCAAAAAGCCATCGAGCGAACTGGATATGCACTTGATTTTTTACCAGCGCCGCGACGATTTGAATGCCTTGGTCCACACACATTCTCCTTACGCGAAAACCATTGCTTCACTTGGCTGGGACATTCCGCCGGTGTCGTATTTGGTTGCATTTGCCGGCCCGAATGTAAGATGCGCTCCGTATGCTACGTTTGGGACGAGGGAGCTTGCAGAAAAAGCTTTTGAAGGAATGACTGACAGAAGAGCAGTTCTCCTCGCGAATCACGGAATGATTGCTGGCGCCCATAATATTGAGACAGCATTTACAGTCGCAGAAGAAATTGAATTCAGCGCCCAGATTTTTTATCAGGCAAAAGCGATTGGTGAACCGACATTGCTTTCTGAAGAAGAAATGCAGCTGCTGGCGAAGAAATTTAAAAGCTACGGCCAGCGATAATCGCGAAAGGACCCTCTTTCTTGTGAGGGTCCTTTGTTTTTTGTGGGCACATTTTAAGCTTTGCAGGAGCATTATCGCCTAACAGACGAGTTATGCAAAAGCTTTGCACCATAAGGTATGTAAATTAGCTTTGCAGGCTCCCTTATTTTCAGGGTAGCCTATTTAAAAAAAAGTGAAGTACAAAATTACTAGAATATGCTATGATATTTTCAAAGTTATGGAGAGATTGGATAGATTTTCTAAGGAGGATAAAAGGTCCATGAGAGCAAGAACAAGGAAAAGTGAACCTATTTCATTTGAAAAACTGAAGGACTTTCTCACTACCGTGCTATTGCATCTTAGTTTTTATGCCTTCATAGTATTTATAGTCATCTTTTTTATAGATAATTTCAGTTAATACATACAAAAAGCACAGCTGCCAGTATAGCAGCTGTGCTTTTTAATGTTGTCTGTTGATTTCCGCTACGGGCACTCGCTTTCCGCGGGGCGTCAGGTGAGCCTCCTCGTCGCGTCGCTCCTGCGGGGTCTCGCCTTGGCCGCTGATCCCGCAGGAGTCGAGTACCCTCCGCTCCAATCAACAGGTGCTAAAAATCAGCATTTACCTTAAAAAAGCCAATTAAGGGTTCAGCGGATCATGATTGTTATTCAAATCCAATGGATTGTTAGGGCCTGTCTGGTTCAGGTTGCTAAGATTCGGCGGCGTTTGCGGTGTGACAGGGTTTACAGGGTTGTTATTTTTCACTTTCTGCTGCTGCACCGCTGCCTTATTAATGCTTGTTTTTTCAATTTTGTCATCGAACTTAGCCAAATATTTTGAAGCGAAGTTCTTGCCGCCAAGACCGAATGCGAGTCCAAATGCTAGAGCGAGTCCGCCTAGGGTCAGGATGAAGGCTGCATTCACAATAGCTGGAGCTACTCCTAATTGGTCAAGTGCCATAAATACAGAGATTGTAATGATCGCATACTTTGCGATTGTGGCAAGCACGTTTGAGGACTCACCCTGCAATACGCTGCCAAGGACCTTTTTCGCAAGACTGCCAAGCCATAGGCCGACACCAAGGATGACGAGCGCAGCTACAACGTTTGGAATATAACCGATAACTGCTGTTGCGAGGCCCACGAAGAAATCGAGTTTAACAACATTCAGTGCTTCCGCTACAAACAGAAGGACAACGAAAATTTGGACAATATAGCCAATCATTTCAGAGAAATTTAATGAGTTTGGACGCTTAGCTACGCCCATCCCTTTAAAATAGGAATCAAGACCAATTCGTCTTAATAAATCAGTTGTGAACTTCTTAAGCCATTTGCCAAGCCACATACCGATTAAAACTAGTACAATCGCAACGGCGATGTTAGGAATCATCGTCAGAATGTCATTAAGCATAGCGATCGCTGGTGTTGAGATTCCTTCGATGTCGAGGCGCTCAAGCGCTGCAATCACAGTCGGAATCAAGATGAATACAAAAGCAATTGTGCCGATTACGCGGGAAAGACTTGTACCCTCGAATAAACGAGATAATCCAAAACGCTGGACTAATTTTTCGGTACCAATGCTTTGCAGGAAGTTCGTCAGGATATCACGGACAATTTTAGCAACCAAATAGCCGACGAAGAGGATTAACGCTGCAGCGAATAATTTAGGAATGAAGCTCAGGATACCCTGAATCATGTTTTCAAACGGCTCAGATACTCCACCTAAATTAAGAGCTGATAAAACTGCCGGCAATGCCATCAGCAGCACTAGATAGAACACGATCTTAGCGACCTTGTCGACTGCACTTGTTGTTTGCATGTTATCATCCGTAAGCTTGTACTTGCTTAGTTTTTCATGCACACCTAAAGTCTTGCCGCCTTTTTGGATCAGGAATTTCAATCCTGAAGCAATCAGCCAGGCAAATAATAGAATAAGTCCTGCTTTTAAAATATTCGGGATCGCTGATGTAATGGTAGAAATCATTCCAACGAGCGGTTCTGTAAGAATATATAAATCTAGGATATTCAAGAACATGATGAAGACGAATACTAGAATCAAAATATAGACAATTTTACTGATGATTTTCTCTGCTGAATATTTCTTGTTATTCATGTTAGAAAAAAGCTTGTTATCAAGACTTGTTTTTTGCAGCCCTTTGTAAACCGCTTTTTCAATCAATTTTGCCACAAGCCATCCAACCAACAGGACAGCAAGAGCGATCAGCACATTAGGCAATTTGCCAAGGATGCCATCCCAATTGCTATTAAAATTATTGTACAAATTTCTCACTCCTTATTCATTTGGCTTTTTGATATAGCTAACTTGTCACTGCACATAATAAATCTATTAGGAAAAAATCTTAGTTAGCTAGCAAGCTTACTTTAATCTACCCAAATGATGGCAATGTAAACAGGGCTGGGAATATTGCTTCTGACAAACATTTTGGAAGGCTTCAGGAATATGAATGCTTCAACGAAGGATCTTCGAGCGCTGGAAAAGGGCTGGAATGAGCAAACAGGAGAAATCATCAGGCTGGATATTGTAAGGATTTGAAGGGGATTCAGGGTTCTTTATCTAACTCTCCCATAACAAATAACCGGAACCAGTCGCCTGGTCCCGGCTGAATTTATCATGCTTTTTTGGCCTTGCGTACAAAAAGGTAAACCAGATAACCAACAATCGCCACTCCGCCTACAGCTGCTGTCAGCATGGCGAAATTCTCTTGGATAAACGGCATAGCCTTGTCCCCAAGGGCAACAATGATTGCTGCTTCAAGGAAGAATCGCGCTCCTCTGCCGATAATCGACCAGATGATGAGTGTTGGGATCTTAACTCGGGAGATTCCAGAAAAAACCGTGAATACTTTATATGGGATAGGCGTGAAGCCAGCAATTAAGATCGCCATCGCGCCATATTTCTCAAAATACTGTTCTACCTTGACTATTTTTTCTTCTTTTATAAAATACCGCAGGATTGGCCGGCCGACCTTTTTTCCGATATACCATCCCAGCAGCGCACCAAGAACGGATCCGGCAGTCGTAAGGAAGGCGTACCAGAACGCCCGGTCAGGATTCGCAATTCCCATTGGGATCATCAAAACATCAGGCGGAATCGGAAAGAAGGAGGACTCCATAAAGGACACGATAAATAGTCCAAGAGAGCCGAATTCAAGCAGCCAATCTTCAAAAGTATGTATCCATTCAGACATTAAGCAGTTACTCCTTTAAAATTGATTTAGTAGAAAGTATAACATTACTGAATCGTTTAGAGCCAATTATACAAGTGAACATGGTATCCTAAGGAAGAATTTGAATATTAAAGGATGTTGTAAATGGAATACATAATTTTCTTTGTGTTGGGTGGTCTGATCAGTGTTTTGTCGGGATTCTTTGGAGTAGGGGGAGGGTTCATCCTGACGCCGATTTTGCTGCTGATGGGATTCTCTCCGCTTCAAGCCATCACGACAAGCTTGTTTTTTACGATTGGAACCTCTCTATCGGGAATCACAGCCCATATTAAGCTGAAAAATATCCTCTGGAAAGAGGGACTGATCATGGGGGCGAGCGGAATTGCGGCTACACAGCTGGCGAGGCCGATGGTTTATTATCTTGAAGCCCGCGGCTGGGATGATATCGTGATTCCGTTCATGTATATAGTATTGCTGGCTTATTTTGCGTTTAGTATGATTCGCCAGGGCAAAAAGTCAGACGAAGGTGTCATTGCACCCGAATCATTTTCGGTGCCTAAATTACTTTCGATCGGCTTTGTCGGCGGTTTCGCATCTGCTGCACTCGGTGTAGGCGGAGGCTTCATCATTGTACCGCTGATCATCACGATGCTTGGATTTAACCCGAAAAAGGCAGTTGGAACAAGCCTTTTTGCTGTTCTCCTGATCGTGAGTGTTGGTTTCGTTTCCTATGCTGTCAAAACCGATATCGACTATGTGATCGGCTTGATGCTTATCGCTGGCGGGCTGATTGGCTCTCAATTCGGCGCGAGACTGACGGGTTATTTTCAAAACAAGGAAATGAATGCGATGCTGGGCATGCTGTACCTTGCTACACTTGCAGGAGCCGTGCTGAAGCTGTTTGCTTTAAATAAAACAGGGCTGACAATCATGAGTGTTTTCATTCTCTATTTCTTTGCCCGTTCTTTTGTAAAAATAAATCAAAAAAAACAAATACCAAAAAAAGGCTGAGGGTTCTCAGCCTTTTTCTTATGCCTCAGAAGTAACAGGGTGTTTCGCCTGCCGTGGAAAGGGTAGACCTCCGTTTGTTTTTACAAACAGGGCACCATCTCTTTTAAATGGACTGAGTGAATATTTCAGTTCTTCATAATCGGGTGTGTAGTGGAACACGATCTTGTTTGTGGCTCCATCGGCTATTGCAGCAAGAATCCTTTCAATGTTTACCGGCGCCCTGCTGACTACATCAAACAGCTGAACCTTGCCATCATCTTTTGAAAAAATAACGATCGCATCGTCCTGTGCCGAATAGTAAAGGTGATCTGTAAATATATTCAAGACATGATACATCGTGATGCCACCAGAATTAGCTGTGGCAAAAACCTTTGAAACAGGGATTCTTTCATAAACCATTTTTTCAACTAGCTGAAGGTCCTCCGGATTGGATATATCCAACTTCCGCAACAATACATCTCTAGTCTGAGAAGCCGTCTTCGCTGTATATAAAAATTCCTCCACCCGTTCAAATCCGAATTTTGGGTAAAAACCGAGTACGCTGTCATTGGCAAAAAGGTACATGAAGTCGTAATGATCTTTGTGCTCCTCCTGGATTTGACTCATCAGGCTCGCGGATAGTCCTTTGCTGCGGTAATCAGGATGAGTCATCACTGTTCCGATTTGCAAAGCTCTGTATCTGTAACCTTCAACGATAAAGTCAAGCTTGTTGACTGACACATTGGCAACGATTTTGTCCCCGTCTGCATAGGAGTAAGGGATATAGCGGTTGCTCCAATACCCCCATTCATGCCAGCTGCTAAAATTGATGCCGAAAATTTCACGGGCGAGTTCGATAAAACTTTTTCTTAAAAGATCATTGTCGCGATAATGGCTGATTAATTTCATTAGCTAAAACTCCTGTCATTTGATGCAAACATATATGTTTTATGGTGATAGTGAATGCCATAGATCAGACCCATGGCGAGCATATTGCCCATGAGCGAGCTGCCGCCGTAGCTAATGAAAGGCAGAGGGATGCCGGTGATGGGCAGCAGCTGTATGGTCATTCCAATATTCTGGAAGACGTGAAAAGTGACCATGCTGATAACACCTGCGCTGATATAAGTATTAAATGGATCGTTTGTATCCAAAGCTGTTTTTATTAAATGATAGATTAGCAGGAAAAAGAGGCTGATAACCACGCTGCCGCCCACGAAGCCGTATTCCTCCCCAATCACGCTGAAAATAAAATCTGTATGGCTTTCGGGGATATACACTTCCCGGCCGCTGAATCCTTTGCCGGTCAGCATCCCGGAGCCAATTGCCCTGAGTGATTTGATCAAATGGTAGCCATACTCACTCTGGTAGCTTTCAGGATCGATCCAGGCATATATTCGCCCAAACTGGTAGGTCTTCACTTTTAAATATTCCTTTAGGATTTCAGGTTTCCAGATTACGAGATATAGAATTCCTGCACCAAGCGCCGCACCGCCGCCGTAAAGCGGCAAAATGATTTTCCAGGTGATGCCGGAAACGAGAATCAAGCCGGTGAAGATGGCAAGGATAACAAGTGCTGTTCCAAGGTCAGGCTGAAGCATGATCAGTCCAAGCGGGAACGCAGTAATCGCTCCAAGCTTGATAAAGAGGAGCAAGTCTGTTTGGAAGGACTTTCTTTCGTGTTTTTCATGGTGGATGTAAATGGCATTACTGAGGGCGAGGACCAGAAAGACTTTCATAAATTCTGAAGGCTGGATTGAACCGATTGGATCGATGACAAACCAGCTTTTTGCATTATTGATGTGGGGAGCAATGCTGGCAGGAGCAAGGTACAATCCGATGAGAAGGAAAATGCCAAAGCCGTATAAATACCAGGAAAGCTTCCTGTATTGCTCACTGTCAAACTGCATGACAACACCGATGATACCTGCGCCGACCACGTACCAGAATATTTGCTTGAACATGAAGTTCTCACTGTATTGCCCTGTTTTCTGCGCACTGTAAATGGCTGCGCAGCTTGTCAGAAAAAACAGCATCAGAATGAACGTCAATGTCCAGTCAAACCGATCATACTTTTTCGAAGGATTTCCCATAACATACACCCTGTCCGGATTGTCTCTTGATACTTACAAATTTATGCTAACAAAGAAAAAATATCCTTACAATGCCCTGACGTGAACATTTTTGTATACAGAAATAATAGACGAAGGAAGTGAGCATTTAGTTGCTGAAAAATAGACAGAAAAGGCTAAATGAGATCTGCTGAAAGACTTGGGATTCTTTTCTTAGTGATAGACAATAATAAAGATGTTTTTTCATCCAAAAAGCTGCAATTATATCAAAAAAATATTGAGTATCAAAATAAGATATTTTTAATGATTTTTGTTAGAATGGAATGAGCGTCATGATGAACGGAAGTGGAGCTCAATTTTGTCTGAATTCGAACTCGTTCTTTAGCGAATTTGAGTCCATAAACAATCTTCACAGCCAAGAAATTGTCCGGGAGGTTTGCCCCTTGAAAAAGCACCATCCTTATAACCGGGAAATGGTATATGTCCATTTGAACGACCGGGATCAATATGTACTTTCATACGGAATCGAATTTTTTGAATTTGCCCGCTCTCTATCGGATTCACTCAATCATTTGCTGCTGCTGAAGCATCAATATGAGGATGGGGAATTTAATCGGCATACCTTATTTGAATATGTCCCGGAAGATAGTGTGGAAAAACTTGTTGTTGAAAATGTACATGCCTTCGGTGATTTCTGCTGGATCGATTTTGAGGAAATAGAAGCGTTGAATGTGCTTACAGGGCAGGAAATAGCGGAACTCCTCTATCTTGGACATATCAAGCATCATCTCAAGCTCCCATTCTATAATCAATTGGGCAACCGCTTTGCTTATCTTGCTCACGAAGATGGCTGGTTCAATAAAACGTATTACCGGAACTTCAATGACTTTTTCCGCATGCTCGGAATGGTGATAGCCGGCAAACTTGGCGAATTGAAGCCTGAGAAAACATTGCTGGGGATCAGGAAAAAGAAATCCTATCCTTCTGTCAGCAAGGAAATTCTAAAATCCCTGACTCCGGCTTTGAAGGAAGGAGCTGTATTTTCTCTCAAGAATATGCAGCAAAACCGCAACCGTTTTGAAATACCGATTTGGATCATCGGCGATTTTTCCAATATGGACGATATGTATGAAGAGTTCAAAGAGGCAAGCAGGAATAATTGCGATGGCAAACTCATATTTGATAAAAAGCTGAAGGAATGGAGTTTGCTGGCGCAATAATCAGATTTTTATCGAAATTTTATCTTTTTTCAAGCATTTTTTCCGCGATTGTGTATAATTGGATTTAGCGGAAAATTACATAATCATATGAATCGGGTGTCTTTTAAGGCTATGCAAAGCCTTATTAAAATAAGACTTAAAAGGGAAGTTGGTGAAAATCCAACGCGGTCCCGCCACTGTAAATGGAAGCAAGCTGCAAAATGCCACTGTACTAGTATGGGAAGGCGCAGCAAGCGATGACCATGAGCCAGGAGACCTGCCTGTTCATTGCACCAGCAAACCTACGAGGATAGGGAGGTGCCGACAGGCTCTATGTCTTTTTGTATCTTCAAAAACATTTGCTTACTCGGACATCTCCCCTTCAGGTGGAGATGTTTTTTTATTTTATTTAAGGCTTTGTTAAACAAGGCTGTTGATTTTCGTTCCAGGCGCTTCGCTTTCCGCGGGGCCGGCGCTGAGCCCGCAGGAGTCTTCGCGCCTTCCACTACAATCAACAGGGTTTAAAAAAACACTCAGCTTTAACAGAGCTTATTCAGAAGCTTTTCCGCACATCGCGGAAAATTAAAAATGGAGGAGAAGTAAATGAAAAAGTACTATTCATTATTATTGGCCATGCTAATGGCTGTCATCGTGCTCGGAGGATGTGGAGATAAACAGTCCGAACCAAAGCAGCAGGAAAAAGCAGCACAGGAACAACAGACAGGGTTCCCGGTTACGGTAAAAGATGCACTTAATGATAAAGTAGTAATTGAAGAGAAACCAGAAAAAATCATTTCACTGATTCCTAGCAATACGGAAATCGTTTATGCGCTTGATCATGGCGATGCGATTGTTGGCGTGACAGATTTTGATAATTATCCTGAAGAAGCGATGGCGAAGGAAAAAATCGGCGGGATGGAATTCAATGTTGAAAAAATGATTTCCCTGAAGCCTGATCTTATTCTTGCCCATGAGTCAACGGCTGATAGTGCGGCAGCGGGGCTTCAGCAATTGCGCGATGCGGGAATTGCTGTCGTGGTCGTGAATGATGCACAGACATTTGACGGAGTTTATACATCGATTGAGAAGATCGGACAAGCGATTGGTGAGCCGGAGAAAGCAGCAAACCTCGTTGGTGATATGAAAAACCGATTTGCTGAATTGAAAAAACAGGCTGAAGCCATCAAGGCGGATCAGCAAAAGACAGTGTTCGTCGAGGTATCCCCGGCACCTGAGATTTATGCTGCTGGAAAAAACACTTTCATCGATGAAATGCTCGCATTAATTGGTGCGAAAAATGCTATTGGCGATATGGAAGGCTGGCCGAAGGTCGATCAAGAAGCAATCGTCGAGCGTAATCCAGACGTCGTTGTCACAACCTATGGTTATTACTCAGAAAAGCCGGTTGAGCAGGTACTTGGGCGACAGGGCTGGAAAAATGTAAAAGCCGTCAAGGACCAGCAGGTTTTCGATGTCCATTCCGACCTCGTTACCCGTTCAGGTCCAAGGCTGGCTGAAGGAGCAGAGGAGCTTGCAAAAGCCATATATCCGGACGTTTTTAAATAAAAAAGGTTCAGCATATGTTGCGGCCACAGCCTTTTTAATCATATCGATGCTGTTTGGCATTTCAATCGGAACGGTTTCCATCCCTGTACCCGCTATTATTAAAATCATTGGTGCTGAAATTTTCCGCTTTCAGGGACAGGGAATCGATCCGATGCATGTAAGCATTGTGATGGAGATCAGGCTGCCGCGCGTATTGCTTGCAGGTCTTGTCGGAGCGTCCCTTGCGATTGCAGGAGCCGCCTTTCAGGGGCTGTTAAGGAATCCGCTGGCAGATCCATATACATTAGGGATTTCTTCAGGGGCTTCGATTGGCGCAGTTATTACCCTGTTTTTGGGAATATCGCTGCCGTTTTTCCAATCTTATACGCTGCCAGTGCTGAGTATTTTATTCGCCTTCGCAACAATTCTATTTGTGTTATTTTTTGCCCGGCAAATCGACCGCCTGCTCAGGGTTGAAACGATTATCCTGACCGGAATCATTCTTAGTTCCTTTCTAGGAGCGTTTATTTCATTAATGATTGCCCTTTCGGGGGAGGAGCTTCGGCAGATCATCGGCTGGCTGCTTGGCAGCGTATCGATGAGGGGCTGGGAGTATATTAAAATTATCCTCCCATTCTTTATGATTGGTTTGGTGATCTTGCTAGCCAATGCCAGGGAACTTAACGCGATGTCCTTTGGAGAAGAGCGTGCCCAGCATCTTGGTGTCAATGTGGAAAGAAGGAAGCTGTTGATTCTCCTGTCAGGCTCGCTGTTGACAGGTTCAGCTGTTGCTGTTTCAGGAACAATCGGTTTTGTAGGATTGGTCATTCCCCATTTAACAAGGACTATTTGGGGACCGGATCACAGACATTTGCTTCCGCTATCGGTTTTAATCGGCAGCGGCTTTCTGATTCTGGCCGATCTTGTATCACGTACCGTGATTGCGCCGGCAGAACTTCCCATCGGGGTGATTACGGCGCTGATTGGCGCTCCGGTTTTTGCGCTTATTTTAATGAGAAATCGTAAGGAAAGAAGTGCTGGATGATGATAACCGTTAACGATTTAACAGGCGGATATTCGGGTGGAGAAGTCCTGAAGGGGGTTTCGTTTGCCGTGGGAAAAGGGGAGCTCTTTGGCATTCTTGGTCCGAACGGGAGCGGGAAAACCACTTTGTTAAAAATGATCTCCGGTGCTTTGAGTACGAAAATTGGTGGTATTACCCTAGATGGGCAGCCGCTGGATGCCTACACTCCGAAGCAGCTTGCCCGGTTGATGGCAGTGCTCCCCCAGCATGCTGATCAGGCCTTTCCTTACACGGTAAAAGAAACCGTATCGCTTGGCCGGTATGCACACCAAAAAGGCTGGCTGCACAGTTGGACTAAAGACGATGAGTTTATTGTTCAAAGGGTGATGAGCCAGACGGGGATTACCCACCTTCAGGGAAAGTCCATTGTTGAATTATCAGGAGGTGAGAAGCAGCGGGTATTTCTTGCCCAGGCTCTTGCACAGCAGCCGAAAATCCTTCTACTTGATGAGCCAACGAATCACCTTGACCTTTCTTTTCAAAAAGAATTGCTGGATTTGCTGAAAAAATGGACCGTTGAGGAAGAATTGACCGTTGTGTCTATTTTCCATGATTTGAACTTAGCATCGCTCTATTGTGATAGACTGCTTCTCATGGAAAATGGCCAGATAGTGATTGTGGACACTCCTATGGAAGTTTTAAAAGAAGAGCGGATACGGAAGGTATATAAAACTGAAGTGAAAAATCATCCGCATCCTGAAATCGCAAAGCCTCAGCTGCTGTTGCTTCCGGAAGTTGGGGATGGTGAAAAACAAAATATAAAAATCGATTCGGAGCTGCTCGATATGGGCAGTGACCGTATTGTCCTCAAGTCACCGATTCCGTTAAGGACGATGTCATCCGGAATTACCGGTGCAGGGATAGGGTGGCATCGTTCATTTGTGAATAGGGTTGTTCCAGCAGATTATGACTGCAGCGACCATAAAGCGGAAATGGCGGAATATTTGCAGGAGAATGGATTCCTTCCAAGTGAGACTGTAGGCATGATGACGGCTGTTCCCTCAGAGACTGCGGCCTGCGAGCTTTTCGAAGCTGATGAATTTTCGATTTTTGTGCTAGTATCTGCAGGGAACACGTCGAGGGAACTTCCGCGGAATATCAATACGTGGCTGTTTATTAACGGGAAAATTTCCGAGGAAGCGTTTATCCAGAGTTCGATGACGGCGGCTGAAGCGAAAGTGAGTGTTTTGCAGGAAGTGGATGGAAGCCATTCTGGAAAAGCCGGCACATCACCCGGGATTTCCACGGACAGTATTTGCATTGCCGCGACTCAGCAAGGAGAATTAATATCCTATGCCGGCACAGCAACTCCGCTTGGGAAATTGATCAGTGAGGGAATTTACACCTGTACGAGGGAAGCGATATTAAAATATCGAGCTGCACAATCTGCAATGAAATATTGAGGGGCAAGGAATGGCGGCTATATGTTTCCTGCAACGTTGAAGAAGGAATCCTAAAACTGTTCACGAATGTATAAGATGAGGTGATAATCATGGATGTAAAACTTGGGTACGTTATTTTATATGTTGAGGATTTGGAAAAAACAAAACACTTTTACGGTGAATTGCTTGGCTTGAAGCTTCGCAATGAATTTGGCACATATATCGAATATGAAACAGGCAATACAGTCCTTTCCATGAACACAAGGGAAAGCGGCCGTGAAATCACTAAGCTTCCGATCCCTGATGGACAACGGAAGGAACAGACCTTTGAGCTTGGTTTTGTGACCGAGGATGTAAAAGGTGCGGTAGAAAAATTACGCGAGGCTGGCGTTCCGATTTTATTGGAGCCTACAGAAAAGCCATGGGGACAGGTTGTTGCGTATGCGGCTGACCCTGATGGGCATTATATTGAAATTTGCACGCCGATTGGATAAAGAGTGAATCCCTGTTGTTACGCAGGGTTTTTTTTTATGGAATCGGATTCCAGTTAGCAGGATTACTTTCACTATACTTATATGAAAAATGACGAATATTGAAGAAAACAGCAGATAAACAAAAATTG
Source organism: Mesobacillus sp. (assembly GCF_049588175.1). GTDB lineage: Bacteria > Bacillota > Bacilli > Bacillales > Cytobacillaceae > Mesobacillus. The sequence goes on along the minus strand of NZ_JBAVFI010000111.1, from coordinate 25,504 downwards.
TAACGTTTACATTTGTGGTTGTCTATTTCTCTTATTATGTTATGATATCTCTTGTTTTTATCGGACCCGGCTTGCTTGAGAGTAGGAAGCCACAACAAATAATAAGGGGTGTTTATTTGAATACGAATACAATTAAACAGCAATGGTTTGGCAATATTAAGGGCGATATTCTTTCAGGTATCGTTGTCGCGCTTGCCCTGATTCCTGAAGCAATCGCTTTTTCGATTATTGCGGGTGTTGATCCGATGGTTGGTCTTTACGCTTCATTTGCGATTGCCGTGACGATTGCGTTTTTTGGCGGCCGTCCTGGCATGATTTCTGCAGCAACAGGAGCAATGGCTCTTGTCATGGTCACGCTGGTAAAAGATCATGGCCTGCAATACTTGTTTGCTGCGACCATCCTGACTGGGATCTTGCAAATCCTGTTTGGTGTCTTTAAGCTTGCGAGGTTTACAAAATTTATACCACGATCTGTCATGATTGGCTTTGTGAATGCGCTGGCCATTCTTATTTTTATGGCACAGCTTGAACAATTTGTTGATGCTACATGGGTCATGTATGCAATGGTAGCAGGAGCTCTTGCGATTATCTATTTGTTTCCGCGGGTAACGAAGGCAGTTCCATCACCGCTCGTCGCAATTATCGTCATCACGATTATCGCGCTTATGACGAATAGTGATGTAAGGACAGTTGGGGATATGGGAAAGCTGACCTCTGAATTGCCAGCATTCTTTATCCCAAATGTACCAATTAACTTTGAAACTTTGAAAATTATTTTTCCATATTCAATTGCTTTAGCAATGGTAGGCCTGCTGGAATCATTGCTGACGGCTTCGATTGTGGATGATATGACAGATACAGAAAGCAATAAGAACCAGGAGAGCCGCGGACAGGGGCTTGCGAATATTGTTGCTGGATTCTTTGGCGGCATGGCAGGCTGTGCGATGATTGGACAGTCAGTGATTAACGTTAAATCTGGCGGACGAGGCAGACTGTCTGCATTTGTGGCGGGTACATTCCTGATGTTCTTGATCATTGTTTTAGGAGATCTAGTCGTCAGAATTCCGATGGCAGCACTTGTTGGAGTCATGATCATGGTATCAATTGGTACCTTCGACTGGTCCTCGATTAAAGGATTGGCGAAAAATCAAGTTACGGATTCCATTGTAATGGTGACAAGTACTGTTACCACGGTATTCACACACGATCTTTCAAAAGGTGTCTTTGCCGGTATCATCCTGAGTGCGATTTTCTTTGTAGCGAAGATCTCAAAAGTGAAGGTCAACTCCACTTTCGATATTGCTGCAGAACGACGCACATATTTTATAACAGGTCAGGTGTTTTTTGCTTCCGTAACAGACTTGATTGCCTCGATCGATTTTAAAGAAACAGCAAAAGAAGTAGTGATAGACCTCACCCATGCCCATGTATGGGATGATTCAGCCGTTGCGGCAATTGATAAAATTGTCCTGAAATTAAGGGAGAACGCTACGGCAGTCCGCTTGCAGGGCTTGAATGAGCCAAGCTCTACTTTGATTGAAAAGCTTGCCGTTCACAAACAGGAAGGCGCAAAGCTTTCCGGACATTAATAATTCTTGGGAAAGCACGTTGACTATTCAGCGTGCTTTCTTTTATAAATAAGATAGTAGATACATAGGCAGGGGGAGAGTATCGATGTTTCAAAAGATTTTACTTGCGGCAGATGGTTCTGGCCATTCTGTGCGGGCGGCAAAAAAAGCCGCGGAACTGGCAAAACTAAGCGGCAATAGTGAAATTACCGTAGTTTACGTCATCGATGGACAGACATCGAAGGAAGATATACTCCACAATCCAGATCGTTCTGTGGTCGAGGAAAAAAGAAGACTTAGACTCCAGCCAGTTACAAGCCTGTTTAACAGCGAAGATTTGAACTTTAAGCTGGAAAAATTACTGGGAGAACCTGGCCCGGCAATTGTTGAATATGCTAACAATAACGAATTCGATGTAGTTGTTGTCGGCAGCCGCGGATTGAATGGCCTTCAGGAGATGGTACTTGGCAGCGTCAGCCATAAAGTTGCAAAACGCGTAAAAGCGCCGGTGATGATTGTTAAATAATTCTGATGAACTCGCCTGATGGCGGGTTTTATTTTTATTCTGAACTGGAGGAAATCGATTTCTTTAGCTTCATGAAATTCTGCCTCGAAATTTTTCCTTGTGTTGAGAAATCAATATTCACGGAATTATTAATAGATTCATATGGTATTTTACACAGGAAAACTGGGTTCTTTTCCTAAAAATGGAGCGATAAAAGTACTTTTGTTTCTCAACAAACAGGTTTTAAATTAACCTTGAGGTTTCATACAAATAAAAGAGGAAATAGTATAGCTGGGGAACTAATATTAAAAATTGATAACATTTACTTTCTTAAAATATAAAGTGGTAAAATAATAAGCGGAAGTGCCATGGCCGGACCTGTGCCCCTTAAAAGTTATTTCTTGATGGCGGATAATCGCAAGGGGTTAATCGGGATGAAATCAGGCTAAGACACTCGACATAGATGTTATCTGAATTGAAAAGTGAATCATAATTGGAGGTCAATTTTTATGAAGACAAGAATCGGGCTGCTGTATGGCGGCAAATCGGCTGAACATAAAGTTTCCATGCAGACTGCGCTGGCGGTTACGAAGGCATTGGATTTTGAAAAATTCGAGATTTATCCTATATACATAACGGAGGAGGGAGAGTGGGTCAAGGGCCCTCAATTGAGCGCCCCGGCTGAAAATGTGAAAGCTCTTGAGTTTTCTGATGCTTCAAACCTGCCATCCCCTTCATTTACACCAGCATTATTCCAGGCTGGCGGAGCGGAAGCAAGCCAGACCCTTGATGTCATTTTCCCGTTGCTTCACGGTCCAAACGGTGAGGATGGAACGGTGCAGGGTCTATTGGAATTATTGAACCTTCCTTATGTCGGCAATGGTGTTTTAGCATCGGCAGCTGGAATGGATAAAGTACTCATGAAAAACATCTTTGCCCAAGCTGGACTGCCTCAGGTGGATTATGTATCTGCTTTGCGCAGCGAATGGGAAAAGGATAACGAAAAAGTTTACAGCCTGGTAGAAGAAAGACTTGGCTATCCATGCTTTGTAAAGCCGGCGAACCTTGGATCAAGTGTTGGAATCAGCAAGGCTTCAAACAAAGTGGAGCTTGAAGCTGCGTTCAAAGAAGCATTCCAATTTGACCGTAAAATCATCATTGAACAGGGTGTCGTTGCGCGTGAAATCGAAATCGGCGTATTGGGCAATGACGAGCCTGAATGCTCTGTAGTCGGTGAAATCGTTCCTAAGAAGGATTTCTATGATTACAAGGCTAAATACGAAGATGGCGATACAGCGATGATCATTCCTGCTGAAATCACTGAACAGCAATATGCGGATATCCAAGAGATGGCGGTTGCAGCGTTCAAAGCGCTTGATTGCTCAGGACTTGTCCGCGCTGACTTCTTCCTTACAAAAGAAGGAGAATTCCTGATCAACGAAGTCAACACAATGCCTGGCTTCACTCCATTCAGCATGTTCCCGCTGCTGTGGAAGCACACGGGAGTCGAATACCCGCAACTAATCGAAAAATTAGTAAACCTGGCAATCGAACGCCACACCGAAAAGCAAAAAATCAAATATACCTTTTAACACTTTAAAGTGCTGGGGGTCAGACCCCCGGCGGATTGATGCGTTAATGTGGTGGGGTGTATGTACAAACTGGTAGAGCATTTATAAATTTACATCGAGGGGAAACACGGCCAGCGGAAGCATTATGCTTTTTTGGCCGTGTTCCTTCATTTTTGCCGTCAATGGGAGGAAATCAATATGATCCAAAAAACATTATCAGAAATCGCTCAAATGGCCGGAGCGTTAAACGATGTCAGCAGGTTCGGTGATGTGATCGTCAAAGGCGTTTCGATCGATACAAGAAAAATCGAAGCAGGGAATTTGTTTGTTCCTTTTAAAGGTGAACGAACGGACGGGCATAATTTTGTTGTTGACGTTATTGAAAACGGCGGAGCTTCAGCTGCACTTTGGCAAAAGGATGTTCCGAATCCTCCTGAAGATTTGCCAATCATGATCGTTGAAGATACAACAGTGGCTTTGCAGGAGCTGGCAAGAAGTTACCGCAATTCACTCGATATCAAAGTAGTCGGCATTACAGGCAGCAACGGCAAAACGACGACGAAGGATATGACAGCGGATTTGCTGGCATTAAAATTCAAGGTACAGAAAACGGAAGGCAATTTCAACAACCATCTTGGCCTGCCGCTGACGCTTCTCCGTCTTAGGGAAGATACAGAGGTTGCTGTGCTTGAAATGGGCATGAGCAGCAAAGGGGAAATTGAATTTTTAACAGAAATGGGCCGTCCTGACGCTGTAATCATCACGAACATCGGCGAATCCCATTTGCTTGACCTAGGTTCCAGAGAAGCAATCGCTGATGCGAAGCTTGAAATTATCAGCGGGCTAAGAGATAACGGCTTGATTATTTTTAATGGCGACGAACCGCTGCTTCAAGAAAGGCTCAAGGAGTATAATGGAACAGGCAATCTGAAGACATTTGGATCAAGCTCTGAAAATGACCTTTATCCTGTCAGCGTCGAACCGATGGAAAATGGAAACAGGTTCAAAACGAATCACGGAGATGAGACTTTCGAGTTACCAGTTCTCGGCAACCATAACATTCTTAATGCATTAGCTGCGATGCTTGCTGCAGAGTTCCTTGGGGTTCCTTTTGAAGAAATGAATGAAGGATTTGCCGGACTGAAACTGACGAATATGAGAATGGAGCTATCAGAAGGCGCAAAAGGCGAGAAGATCATCAATGATGCTTACAATGCCAGCCCGACTTCAATGAATGCTGCGATCGATCTGGTTGCGAACCTGACTGGCTATAGCCGGAAGATTCTTGTCCTTGGAGATATGCTCGAGCTTGGGCCGCTTGAGGAAGAGTACCATTATAAAGTGGGAACATCCTTAGATGCGGAGAAAATCGACTTTGTTTTCACATATGGCAAGCTTAGCGAAATGATTGCCAAGGGCGCAAAAGAAGTGCTTGGCGAAGAAAAGGTTTTTGCATACCAGGATAAACAAGCATTAAGCGACGAACTGAAAAAACATGTGACGAACGGAACGATTGTCCTTGTAAAAGCTTCCCGCGGAATGAAGCTAGAAGAAGTGGTGCAATCACTGCAAAAATAACCCCATCCAGATGTCCTGAAAAGGGCATCTTTTCTGTTTTCAGGAGTCGTTATTATAGGATTTTAAGGGTTAAATGATTTAAAATGGGGAAAGATTAAATACGAGAAAAACTAATGGGTGATTGGTTATGATAGGTTGTCTTTTAATCCATGGATTTACCGGGGCGCCATTTGAAGTAGAACCCCTTGCCAAGTCGTTAAAAGAAAGAACGGATTGGAAAATAGCAGTCCCCACGCTTCCAGGACACGGAGATGAGCTCAGTTTAAAAGGCATCACATATGATCAATGGATTCTTCATGCCGAAAACGAACTGAAAGCGCTCCTGAAGGAATGCGATACCGTGTATGTCGTCGGTTTTTCGATGGGTGGATTGATCGCAGGCTATCTTGCATCGAAATATCCGGTAGAAAAACTCGTCCTGCTCAGCGCGGCTGCCTATTATGTGAACCCTAAGCAGCTCGCCGTCGACGTCAGGGAAATGATGAGGGATACAGTAAAAGGAAAACTGAAGGAAAATGAGCTGTTCCGGCGTTATAAGCGAAAAATAAAAGAAACACCCATGACCGCTACCTTGCAGTTTCGCAGGCTCGTTAATAAAATTAAGCCTATTCTCAATGATGTGAAGGTCCCGACATTAATAGCACAGGGTGAGAGCGATGGTATTGTCCCTCCCAAAAGTGCCCAATATTTATATGAAAATATTGGGTCAGCACAAAAACGGCTGATTTTTTATAAAAACTCCAAACATCTGATTTGTCACTGTGATGAAAAGGAACAGCTTTTCGAGGAAGTTTATATTTTTTTAACCTCCATGCAAAGAGAAGGCATTGGCGGCTAAATCAATTCCGCAAAAATTGCTTTTCTTTCCTAAAGATGGTATGATGAATATTGAGTGTCTATCTGAGAAAATCCTATAAGCGGACATACTCCCGTGTTTGGAGAATGCCTTTTTTTGCTAATATTTCAGGTTCTGTGCTTCAGCGTACGATATTCAATGCTGATTCAGCCCTGCTTAAAACCAAGGTGCTAGCACCTATTTTGCCATAAAACGGTACAATAAACTAACCAGAATCAGAAATGGTTTGGATCATACTTAAACAGCCACTTAATAATAAAAGTAAATGTGAATATAAAGGAGAATGAGCAAAGTTGACAATGTTCCAAGAGATGGGCATTAGCCCCGCAACATTAAAAGCTGTAAAGAATATGGGTTTTGAGGAAGCAACTCCTATTCAGGCGCAAACGATTCCGATCAGCCTTGAAAACAAAGATGTAATCGGCCAGGCACAGACAGGTACTGGTAAGACTGCAGCGTTCGGTATTCCTCTAGTTGAAAAGATTAAAAAAGAAAACCTTAATATCCAGGGAATCATCATTGCCCCAACTCGTGAATTGGCAATCCAGGTTTCTGAAGAATTATATAAAATCGGTTCTGGCAAGAGAGTAGGCGTTCTTGCGATTTACGGCGGACAGGATATCAGCCGCCAGATTCGCGCGTTGAAAAAAGGTCCGCATATTATCGTAGGTACACCTGGACGTCTTCTTGACCACATCAACAGAAAGACGATTGACCTAAGCAACGTTGAAACTGTCATCCTAGATGAAGCAGACGAAATGCTGAATATGGGCTTTATCGAAGATATTGAAGATATCTTGGCTAAAATTCCTGGCGAGCGTCAAACATTGTTGTTCTCTGCTACAATGCCTGGTCCAATTCAGAAGATTGCTGAGCGATTCATGAAGGATCCGCAAATCGTTCGTGTAAAAGCGAAAGAAATGACTGTTCCTTCAATCGAGCAATTCTATGTTGAAGTTCAGGAAAAGAATAAATTTGATGTCCTTACAAGACTTCTTGATATTCAATCTCCAGAATTGTCTATCATTTTCGGTCGTACAAAGCGCCGTGTAGATGAACTTTCTGAAGCATTGAACCTGCGCGGATATACTGCAGAAGGAATCCACGGAGACCTTACACAGGCGAAGCGTATGTCAGTATTAAGAAAGTTCAAAGAAGGTTCAATCGATGTACTTGTTGCAACGGATGTAGCGGCTCGTGGCTTGGATATTTCTGGCGTTACACACGTATACAACTTTGATATTCCTCAGGATCCAGAGAGCTACGTTCACCGTATTGGACGTACTGGACGTGCAGGAAAAACAGGTATGGCCATCACTTTCGTTACTGCAAGAGAGCAATCTTACCTTCAGGTAGTAGAAAGAACAACTAAGCGCCGTATGGAAAAGCTGAAAGCTCCAACAATGGATGAAGCTTTAGAAGGCCAGCAAAAAGCAGTCATTGAAAAAATCATGACAACAATCGAAGCCAACAACCTGCAGTATTACCGTCAGGCAGCGGATGAATTGTTAAGAAATCATGATGCAACAACTGTTGTTGCTTCAGTGCTTAAAATGCTGACAAAAGAGCCGGATATGTCTCCTGTTAAGCTAACAGAGGAAAAGCCTCTTCCAAACAGAAACAAAAAACCTCAAGACCGCAGAAGATACGATTCTAACAGCGGCGGCGGCGGACGCAAGAAGCCACCTTTGAAGCCAAGATCTGGCGGCGCTAAGCGCTCCGGCGGCAGCAGAGAAGGCGGCAGCTTTAAATCTAGATCACCAAGATAAATAAAATGTTGAAAATCCCTGGTTTTATTATAAAACCGGGGATTTTTTTGTGGGTCAATGAAAAAGACTATGACAATGCCATGATATTTGGAGTAAAAATACTTGGAAAGAGAAAATTTTCACTTTTTACAAAGTGTGAATTCATAGTCAGATAAGGTATTCCGTTAAAATCTGCTTTAATTCCGCGAAAACAACTGGCTATTCCGCGAAAGTTCACGTTGTTCCCGCGAAATTTTGTCGAAATCCCGCGAACTGGAAAAAACTAATGATTTTTTCCAATTAAATCGTGAAGTGAAAAATCACTTGGGAATTTCGAAACTTAAATTCAAACACATTGTTGGGCATACTACCGTTAAAAAACGGTTGAGGTGCAGGCGATGACGATTGTGAGACTCGGATATGTGGCGATGAGTGAGGAGCTGAAAAATGCTTCTCCGTCGCAGACAATGACATTTAAACAATTCCAGGCAATCAAGGACCGGGAAGCGGCGATCAATAAGCTTGAGAGGATTGCGGTCTCAAACTTAGAGAATTGCTTGCGCCTCTTGAGGCACAGTAAGGCAAATGAGATTCATTTTTTCAGGCTGAGTTCGAGGTTGATTCCGCTTGCTAATCACGAGGAGCTTTCAGATTGGAAATTCATGCGGACGCTAAAAGAGCCATTGCAGGACATAGCGGATTTTTTACAAAAGAATCCGATGCGGGTGGATTTCCATCCGGATCATTTTGTGCTGCTGAATACTCTCAAAACAGACACGCTCAATAATTCGGTGAAGACGCTGGCAATGCATCATGCTTTGCTGAAGGGAATGGGAATTGATCCGGAGCACCGCTGCGTCCTTCATGTGGGCGGGGTTTATGATGACAGGGAGAAGGCGCTTGAACAGTTCATCCATAACTGGGGACTTGTCTCAACAAGACTGCAGGACATGATCATCCTTGAGAATGACGATACATCCTTTACCCTTCACGATACTCTTTATCTCTGTGAAAAATTAGGCATCCCGCTTGTTTTCGACTACCACCATCACCTGGCGCATCATGAGGATATAAATTGGCAGGAGCAATGGGAGAGGATCGTTGGAACGTGGGAGCATTGCAGGCTGCCTGTGAAAATGCATATATCCAGCCCGCGATCCGAAAAAGAATTCAGGGCCCATGCTGAATACATCGATGTGGAAATGTTCATGGATTTTCTTCGGGGCATAAAGGGGTCAGTGCCTGAAATCCATTGCATGATCGAAGCGAAAAAGAAAGACCTTGCCTTATTCAAGCTGGCGGAGGATTTAAAGAAGATTCCAGATGTAGAAGCGATGGATGGCAGCAGTTTTTTGTTAAAATAATTCGGATTTTCCGAAATGTCTCCTGCTTGTATAATGGACGATTTACTGCCTGGCAGAGGCGCGATACTGGGAAGCTGCTGACCTATTTTTCTCTCCAATAAGCTGTAAATGTTTAATGGCTCCAAATCTCAAAACACACCTGTCGCCTGAAATTAATGCCCAACAAAGTATTCATGTTGTATACTTAGGAAGGTGCTATTAATTGGAAAAGCAGGAGGTTGCTTTATGACGATTTCTGAACCGCAGAAGCGTATTTCCGAGCGGGCTTTGACTGTCTGGAAAATATCTGCTTGCCTCCATTCTTTGGTGGTTTGGCTTATAGCGGGCGGTCTGATCACTTTGACTGTTTTATTTGATTGGCCTTATTGGATTATTGGGGCTGCCTTGATGGTGGCAGCATTATATAGCTATTTATTCATTTTTTTACTGCCGACTCTGCGCTGGAAACGATGGCGTTATGAGGTCAGGGAGCAGGAGATTGAACTTCTGTACGGGGTATTCATTATAAAGAAGACACTGATTCCTATGATTCGGGTGCAGCATGTTGATACCCAGCAAGGTCCGCTGCTGAGGAAGTACCGGTTATCGACAGTAACCGTTTCCACGGCTGCGACAGTTCATGAAATACCTGCGCTTGATATGGAAGAAGCGGAGTACTTGAGGACTTCCATCTCGAGGCTTGCAAGGGTGGCGGATGAGGATGTCTGAACCGAAGAGGCTGCACCCAGTTGCTGCTGTCGTCAATGCTCTTCGTCAGCTGAAGGAATTGATTATCCCGTTTCTGGTATTTGTGGTGTTCGGAAGCCGGGGGACGAATTGGGACCAGTTTTATTTTTACGGATCGATCGCTGCTGTTGTGCTCGTATTCGTGTACGGTATTCTGACCTGGTACAGGTTCACCTACCGCATCGAGCAAGGGGAACTTAGAATTGAATATGGGTTGATCGTGCGTAAAAAGCGTTATATTCCTTTTGAAAGAATCCAGAGTCTTGATTTATCAGAGGGTATTTTACAAAGGCTGTTCGGCCTTGTGAAGGTGAAGGTTGAGACTGCTGGCTCAGGTGGGATGGGACTCCAGGATGGAGAAGCGGTCCTGACCGCGATCACCAAGCAGGATGCGGAAGAAATACATACCTATTTAGTATCAATCAAAAGGACAGACAGGCTGGAGCAGGACGAACACGAACTGGAAGCTAGTGAGGACGTGCTTTATAAAATCTCGATAAAAGAATTGCTGATGCTTTCTTCGACTTCTGGGGGAGTCGGTGTCGTCATTTCAGCTGTAATGGCATTTGTTTTTCAGTTCGAAGAATTCATCCCTTATGAACAAATTTTTGATGGAGTGGAAACTTTCGTTCAAAGTGGATTCATATTTGTCAGTTTCGTCGTCTTTGCAGGATTTTTGCTGGCTTGGATCATCGCTCTTTTTGGCACGATGCTGAAATACGCGAATTTTACCGTAAGGAAAGTGGATAATGACCTCGTGATCACTAGGGGTTTGCTGGAGAAGCGGCAATTTACGATTCCTTTGAATCGCATCCAGGCAGTCCGCATCAGTGAAAACCTGATCAGGCAGCCGCTTGGCTATGCCTCTGCCTACCTTGAAAGTGCCGGGGGCTCTGCTCTAGATCATGAAAGCTCACAGGTACTCATTCTTCCGATAGTAAAAAAAAGCCGGATACCAGATTTGCTTGAACCGTACTTAACGGATTACCGATTTCGGACCAGGCTTGCGCCCGCGCCGATACGAGCGTATTTAAGATACTTATTAAAAGGCTGGATCCTCATCCTTCCGATTATCATTTCGGCTATTTGGTTTTTCAGGCCATGGGGATATACAGCGCTTGTTCTGCTTGCGGTTTCTGCACTGTGGTCATTCTTGAATTTTAAGGATGCCGGCTGGAATATAGACAGCGGCATGCTGACATTCCGCTACCGCCGTATTGTGAAGAGCACTGTTTTTATGAGGAAAAATAAAGTCCAGTCCTTTTCCGTCAAGGAAAGCTTTTTCCAGCGAAAAAAGAAGCTGGCAACCGTAGAAGCAATTGTGAAATCGGGCCATGGCGGGACGGGCGGTAAAGTAATCGACCTTGAGAAAAAGGATGCCGATATGATTTATCATTGGTATTCGCATGAAGCTGCAGAGTAATACAGGGGCAACCTGCCTGTGGTTAAAAGAAAAAAGCGCCAATCCGGCGCTTTTTTCTATGCAGAAGCAAGTTGATTTTCTGTCAGCGTTTTTTAAAAATAGCAGCGCCAATCATAAATCCGGCAATCAGACCGAAAATATGGGCGGTTATGTTGATATTGGATTGGACGAAGGTCATCACAACCCCGATGATCGCTATGGTCATGATTGTTTGGGAGTTTTCCCGGGACAGCATGGCCTTACGGAACACAATGATTGCAATATAGAAACCGAACAGTCCAAAGATAGCTCCACTCGAACCAACATGAGTATACGTTAGTGGCTCTATGGTAAGTGTTGCGATGTTTGCAGCAATCCCTGTTGCTAAATATAACAGGATGAATTTCGTTCTCCCCAGCAATTGTTCAAGGGCCGGACCGAATAAGACGAGCGAAAAGCTGTTAAAAAGCATATGCGCAAAGCCGGCGTGCATGAACATCGGGGTGATCAGCCGCCAGTATTCACCATTTACAATGTACAAATTTACGCCTGAAAGCAGCTCAAACAAATATCTGCTTGGCAAGAATGGTATTGTAGTCGCCAAATATAATAAGATATGGATAGAGATAATCAATGTAACAATTGGGTAAAACCTGACGAAATCACGAAAGCTTTCAGTTCTCGTAAACATGCCAAACCTCCTGGGTACTAATATATAAAAGCATAGCCTTAATCTCAGATCGTTGTACAATATTTTGTATGCGGAATGTAACTTTTTTAGAAGGAGCAAGAAAAATGATCATAGGAACTGGCGTTGACATTATTGAAATAGGCCGGATCAGGAAGCTGATTGAATCCCAGCCGCGTTTTCCTGACAGGGTGCTTACGGAAAAGGAAAAGACCATTTACAGTACATATAATGAACGAAGAAGAGTAGAGTTTCTTGCTGGCCGCTGGGCTGCAAAAGAAGCATTTTCGAAAGCAAAAGGGACGGGCATCGGCAAAGAATTATCCTTCCTGGATATTGAAATCGAAGCGGATCAGCATGGCCGTCCAACCGTGATGAAGCCGATGAAGGATGGGGTTCACCTTTCTATATCCCATAGTGAGCAGTATGCGATTGCGCAGGTCATCATCGAAAAAATTTAAAAGCTTGTCATCGCTTGGTCATATTCACCCTGGTTGTCTCATATATTCATAATGCAGTAAGGGAGACAAGGCTAGGCGGCGGGAACATGGCTGCAAAGAGACAACTCAGGCAATCTGCAGTCAGTGTCTTATTCCTGTCCTTTCTTTCCCTTTACACGTTTAAATGAGACTAAAAGGGGTTGGAAGAATGAAGAAAAGGTTGTTGCTGCTTCTCGCCGGGCTCATGGTTATTTTTGCTCTGGCTGCCTGCGGTACGAAATCACAGGAATCTGTGGTTAAAGAGTTGGATGGAACGCTCAATGATTTAAAGAGTTACAAGGCTAAGGCAAAAATGACATTGCAGATGGGTACGGAGCCTCAGGTGTATGAAGTAGAAATCTGGCATAAGGATCCGTCATTTTACCGTGTGAATCTGAAGAATGCCCAGAAAGACCAAAGCCAGATGATTCTTCGCAATGAAGAAGGAGTTTTTGTTTTGACACCTGCGCTGAACAAAAGCTTCCGATTCCAGAGCGACTGGCCGAAAAACAGCAGCCAGGCGTACTTATACGAATCTTTAATCACAGATATCCTCGAGGACAAACAAGCGAAGTTCTCAGCAACAAAGAATCATTATGTTTTTGAAACGAAAACAAGGTACCAAAACAATAAGATGCTTCCGATCCAGGAAATTAAGCTGAACAAAAAGAATCTTTCTCCGGTAAGCGTGAAGGTAATGGATCCTGACCGCAATTCACTTGTTACGGTGGAATTTTCAGAGGTTAAATTCGACGCTAGCTTTGATAAAGATGCATTTGACATGAAGAAAAACATGACACGTGTACAGCTTGAAGTGCCAGTTATGGCAGATGTCAATGACAAGGCATTCACGGTCAAGTATCCAATGGCTGAAATCCCTGGCGTCACATTAGTGGATGAAAAGGAAATCACAACGGAGGATGGCAAGCGAGTCGTCTTAACATACGACGGCGACAAGTCCTTCACCTTGATTCAGGAGAAAGCTGACGCAATGCCAGCAATGTCTTCTCCAATCAACGTGACTGGCCAGCCTGTTGACCTTGGATTTACAATCGGCGCCATGACTGAAACATCGATTTCATGGACACACCTTGGAGTAGACTATATGCTGGCTTCTGCCGACTTGTCACCAGAAGAATTAGAAATGGTAGCAAAATCAGTGGTTGCCGACATGGAAAAATAAGATTGCGAATAACAGGCTCAGAGCAACCTGAGCCTGTTTTTTATTTGGATGAAATAGGTATTTCGGAATAAATCCTTTTTTTTCGGAATAAACGAGATGGTTTTCGGAATAAATCGGATTTTTTCGGAATAAATGCCGGGGATTCCGGAATAAAAGATAAATTTTCGGAATATCTTAACTCCTGCTCTCTTCTGAACTATTCCTTGAGGTAAAAGGTAGGCAAATGTAAGTGGATTTGACACGAACGATTGAATTTTATGAAAATAAGGCCGTTCTCCACAAACTATATTAACCATTTGACATTGAACCGATGGAATTCGATAATGGTAAAATAAATAAAATGTTCGGTCTGAAGGAAGTGGAGTTTCGGTGGAGGAGCAAGGATTTTTTTACCGTGATACATGGGCAGAGGTGGATTTGGATCATATTAAAGAAAACGTGAAGGCGATTAAAGGCCATCTGCCTGAAGAGGTTGATTTTATAGCGGTGGTGAAGGCGAACGCATATGGCCATGGGGATTTGCAAACAGCAGAAGCTGCGCTTGAGGCGGGAGCATCCATGCTGGCTGTTGCTTTTATGGACGAGGCCCTTGCATTAAGGAAAAAGGGGATAACCGCACCAGTCCTTGTGCTTGGCGCAAGCCGCCCTGAGGACGTTAACATTGCTGCGGAGGAAGACATCATTCTAACTGTTTTCCAGGAGGAATGGCTGGCAAAAGCACGTGAGGTTCTTAAAGGCGGTGCTTCCATTTCTCTTCATATAAAAATAGATACAGGTATGGGCCGGATCGGAATACGGTCAGCAGGAGAACTGAAATCGATTGAAAAGTCGATCCAGGAAGATCCGCGGCTCGAGCTTCATGGAGTGTATACGCATTTTGCAACAGCTGATGAACTTGATCAAACGTACTATAAGGAGCAGCTCGGCATTTTTAAAGAATTGCTCGCGACGCTGGAGGAGCTCCCTCCATGTGTGCACAGCAGCAATAGTGCGGCTGCTCTCATGCATGCTGATGCTCAATTCAACGCAGTCAGGGTCGGCATCGCTATGTATGGATTAACTCCTTCATTGGAGATTGAACCGGAGCTGCCAGTTCGATTAAATGAAGCGTTCACCCTCCATTCACGACTTGTGCATGTGAAGAAGCTTGAAAAGGGCCAAAAGGTAAGTTACGGGGCAACCTATGAGGCGGCTGAAGATATTTGGGTCGGAACACTGCCGATAGGTTATGCTGATGGCTGGATCCGCAGGCTTCAGGGACAGGAAGTATTGATAAATGGTAAACGATCCCCGATCATCGGGCGGATTTGTATGGATCAGTGCATGGTTAAGCTGCCTAATGAGGTTTCTGTAGGGACGATTGCCACCCTGATCGGAAAACAAGGGGATGAGATGATTTCCATCAATGAAATTGCGAAAAGGCTGGAAACAATCAATTATGAAGTTCCCTGCATCATATCTTCACGTGTACCGAGGATTTACAAACAGGAAGGAAAAATAGTGGATTTAAACAATTCTCTGCTTTAAAGGGATGAAACGCTTAAGAAAACGGCTATTATTATCCAAATATTAACAAAACTATTTTTTCGCTTAAAACATTGCATAAAACCTTATTTTTTTGGCGGATAATACAGAAGAATTGCTGATTAGCCTTTGCATCTGGGATAAATAGTGATAAGATTAGAAATGGTAGAGAGATAAAGAATTTAATAACGGTATGTAGTGATGATGGTGGAGGTGTATGTTTGTGTCTGAATCCAGCGCAACAACTGAGATTTTGGTTAAGTTACCGCAGCATCTATTAAGTGAACTAGATGGATTTGTTAAGCAGGAGAACGTAAACCGCAGCGAATTTATTTATCAGGCTACAAAAATGTATTTGCGTGAGAAGAAAAAGAGACAAATTCGTGAATCCATGAGACGAGGCTATATGGAAATGGCCAAAATTAATCTGACCATTGCTTCTGAGGCATTTCAAGCAGAATACGAGGCAGAACACGCAGTTGAACGTCTAGTCAGCGGAGGATAATCCCTTGATTGTCAAACGTGGTGACGTCTATTTTGCGGACCTATCCCCAGTTGTTGGTTCAGAGCAAGGCGGAGTACGCCCTGTACTGGTCATCCAAAACGACATCGGGAATCGGTTTAGTCCCACAGTCATTATCGCAGCGATCACAGCTCAAATCCAAAAAGCGAAGCTTCCAACTCATGTTGAAATTGATGCGAAGCGGTACGGTTTTGAACGAGACTCGGTTATATTATTGGAACAAATTCGCACAATTGACAAACAGCGCCTAACCGATAAAATTACCCATCTCGATGACGAAATGATGGAAAAAGTGGATGAAGCCCTTCAGGTAAGTTTAGGTCTTATTGAATTTTAATTTAAAGTACGCTCTGTGCAGGAGCGTTTTTTTGTAACTGCAAGCATTAGGCCTGGACTCCAGGTCCTTTACATAACGAAAAAAATAAAACGGATGTGTTCTGTGTGGAGGCAAGCTATGAAAGCTTGCCTCTTTTTTTATTGAATTTTCATCAGTAAACAAATTAACGCATTAAAGCACTGGGGGTCAGACCCCCGTCGCGTTAATGAGTGGAAGTGCGGTCGTTCGGTGATGATTAAACAGTAAATTTTATCCGGTAAAAATAGAATGCTGAATAATAAGGAATAGTAAGAATAACTTTTGTCCATTAGGCAGCATTTATGAGGCGTTTTTTTAATGCACTTTATACTCTGGCTGCCCTTGTAATGAAACCGTTCTCAGTTGGTTTTTTTTCTTACAAAAATCGCTTTGGCACTGATTATGTCAAATGGTGACAATTTTAAGCCAATAGCATTGTCGAGAAGTTGATTTTATTTGACGAACGCAAACTGTTATCATTAAATGGAGATATATAAACATTGAATTTATGAATAATTTTTTACATTTTTAAGATTGGTTTACATTTGGTCGGAAGAGGGTAATATAAAATTTTTGTGTGATAGAATGGGGAGGATGGAATGAACAATACAATTTCAAATTACATTCAGTCTCATAAGCAGGAGATTCTGGATGAATGGATAAATAGAACAAAGGAAGAAGCCGATGAACGAGTGATACGCCTTGTATCAGACCGGGTTTTTAATGCCACTAGCAAAGAATTCATCGACTTGATCATTTCAAATTTTAAAGGTTCGAATGAAGAATACCATAACAAACTGACGGATTTTGCTGAAAAGGTCGTCAGGCTTGGCTGGCCTTTGACATTCGTGACCAAGGGGCTCCATACTTTTAACTTAATTGTTTTTGATGGCATGCAAAAGGAAGGGATCGTAACAAAGGACAACCAGATGGAAGTCATCTACGAATTCGACCGTTGGGCAACGCCCATGAATAATGAAATTGTCAGTGTGTATTCATCTACGTGGGAAAGAACGGTTTCCTTGCAAAAGATTGCCCTTCAGGAGCTTTCGGCACCATTAATTCCGGTTTTCGAAGGGATAACGGTAATGCCGCTTGTAGGTACTATCGATACTGAACGCGCAAAACAAATTATGGAAAACCTGCTGAAGGGTGCTGTCAAGCATCGTTCCGAAGTTGTCCTCATTGATATTACTGGAGTTCCAGTTGTCGATACGATGGTAGCCCATCATATTATCCAGGCTGCGGATGCGGTCAGGCTGATTGGTGCTAAGTGCATGCTCGTAGGGATCCGTCCTGAAATCGCACAGACAATCGTGAATCTGGGTATTGATTTAAACCAGTTTACAACTAAGAATAACCTGAAAAAAGGTATTGAAGCAGCTCTCGAGCTGACAAATAAAAAAATTGTTTCTATGGGGGGAGCAAAGTGAGAATACCTATCCTTAAGCTGAATGATTGTCTATTGGTCTCCATTCAATGGGAGCTAGACGACCAGACTGCTCTTCAATTCCAAGAGGATTTGCTCCATAAGATACATGAAACAAGCGCCAATGGCGTGGTCATTGATTTAACATCGATAGACTTCATTGACTCGTTTATTGCTAAAGTTCTTGGGGACGTAATCAATATGTCCAAGCTTATGGGCGCTATTGTTGTCATTACCGGAATCCAGCCTGCTGTTGCCATAACGCTAATTGAATTAGGGATCAGCCTTGATGATGTCCTAACTGCATTAGATTTAGAAAAAGGTTTGGAGAAATTACAACAGGAATTGGGGGAATAGGTGAATGGACATCCAATCCTGCGTTACGATCATAAATGAATGGGACATCGTTGCAGCGCGCCAGCTTGGCCGGAATGTTGCGAAAGAGCTTGGCTTTGGCACCGTTGACCAGGCCAGAATCACAACCGCCATCAGTGAATTGGCAAGGAATATATACTTGTATGCTGGGAAAGGACAAATTTGCATCGACAAATTGTACGACGGCGGAAAAGTGGGATTGCGAATCAATGCAGTGGATAGTGGCCCAGGTATAAAAGAAATTCGCCAGGTCATGGAAGATGGCTTTTCTACATCAGGAGGACTTGGAGCCGGCCTTCCAGGAGTAAAAAGACTCATGGACGAATTCGATATTGAGTCAACTCCAGGACAAGGAACACAGATAAGAGCATCTAAATGGCTCCGATAGGGGGAAACAGTATGGAATTCCGAGAAATGATGGAATCAAAGTATCGGGATATTCTTGACAATTATATTAAAGAGCAATCAGAACAAGCATTATATGCAGGTCAAAAATTCAGCCGTAAGTCGATTGAGCACAAAATCGCACCGGAAGAGATCATTAGCCTTCATAAAAGCTTGCTTCTTGAGATGTATCCTGAACTTCCGGAAGATATCATGCATTCCTTTGACATTCTCCTTGAGGTCATGATCGGCTATGGTATTGCTTACAGAGAACACCAAAGTTTGAGGCACCAGCAGGAGGAATTAAGATCGGAAATGGAAATTGCGGCTAATGTGCAGCAAACACTGCTGGGGACAAAAATCCCTACAGTTCCAGGTCTCGATATTGGTGCGATCAGCGTACCTGCTAAGCATATGAATGGTGACTATTTCCATTTCGTCCAAGATGAAAACAATAATATAAGTGTTGCGATTGCGGATGTTATTGGAAAAGGGATTCCGGCCGCACTATGCATGTCCATGATCAAGTATGCAATGGACAGTCTGCCGGAAAATCGTCTTGACCCTAGCAGCATACTCGAAAACCTGAATAGGGTTGTTGAGCAGAACGTTGATCCAAGTATGTTTATCACGATGTTTTACGGAATGTTTAATCCAGACAATAATATCTTCTATTATGCTTCTGCCGGACACGAGCCTGGTTTTTATTATGATTCTGTGACCAAGGAATTCACAGAGCTCACGGCAAGAGGTTTGCTACTCGGAGTAGACAAACGGACGAAATATATCCAGTATGAAAAAGAGATTCATGCTGGGGATATGGTGATCTTGATGTCTGATGGAGTTACAGAGTGCAGGACGGAAGAGGGATTCATCGAAAAGGAAACATTAATCGGATATATTAATAAATATATTCACTTAAATGCTCAGGAAATTGTCAATAATATCTTTAGGGAACTCGAAAAACTTCAGCATTTCCAATTGCGTGATGATTTTACCTTAATTATTTTAAAAAGAGAGGTTTAATTCGGTTCCGAACCGGGTAAATCTAAAGAGCAATTGAATTGTAAAGGGTGGGTCAGTTATGAATATTTCAATAGATGTTAAAGATACAGAATCTGTGTTAGCAGTTAAGGTTAATGGTGAAATTGATGCGTATACAGCACCACAGCTACGGGAAAAACTCTTCCCTTTGTCCGAAAAAGAGGGCGTAAAAATGGTTGTGGATCTTTCTGAGGTCAATTATATGGATAGTACTGGGCTGGGAGTGTTTGTAGGAGTATTTAAAAATGTCCGAGCCCATAACGGGGAGTTCAAAATCGTCGGTTTATCCGAGCGTTTGCAGAGACTTTTCGAAATTACCGGCTTGGCCGATATTATCGATATAAACAGCCAGATTGAGGGTGGAGTGCAATGAACCAGGCGTTTGACTATATAGAAATGAAAATCCCGGCTAAACCGGAATTTGTTGGCGTAATCCGCCTCACGCTTTCCGGGATCGCAAGCCGCATGGGTTTTTCATATGACGAGATAGAAGATTTGAAGATTGCGACAAGTGAAGCTTGTACGAATGCGGTACAGCACGCATATAAGAATAATGAAAATGGCGAAGTGATCATCGGTTTTGGATTATATGAAGACCGACTTGAAGTAATGGTTGCAGATAATGGCCAGAGCTTTGATTTCCATTCGGCGCGCCAGGGGCTTGGTCCTTACGATCAAAATAGTTCTGTAGAATTCCTTCGCGAAGGAGGCTTGGGACTGTATCTGATTGAAACCTTAATGGATGAGGTTCGAATTCATCACAAAGAGGGTGTCACGGTCTTCATGACCAAGTACCGAGAAGGAGAGCAGGTGGAGAGAGATGCAGAGACAATCTCAACCTAAGCAACGTCCAAAAGAAGAGATTAATCAATTAATCAAAGCATACCAGCTTCACGAGGACGCCGAAGCTCAAAATGAGTTGGTTCTCCATTATCAAAATCTGGTTGAAACAATCGCCCGTAAATATTCAAAAGGAAGGTCGTTCCATGAGGATATTTTTCAGGTGGGAATGATCGGACTTTTAGGCGCAATCCGCCGATACGATGAAACGTTTGGCAAAAGCTTTGAGGCCTTTGCTGTACCAACCGTCATTGGTGAAATCAAGAGATTTTTACGAGATAAAACGTGGAGTGTCCATGTACCGCGCAGAATCAAAGAGCTTGGTCCGAAAATCAAGACAACAGTCGAAGATTTGACGACACAGCTGCACCGCTCTCCAAGAGTGGACGAAATAGCGGAAGTTCTTCAGGTTTCTGAGGAAGAAATTTTGGAAGCTATGGAGATGGGCAAAAGCTACCAGGCATTATCGGTCGACCATTCCATTGAAGCTGATTCTGATGGAGGAACTGTCACTCTGTTAGATATCGTCGGGAATATTGATGAAGGCTATGAAAAAATCAATCAAAGAATGGTTCTCGAAAAAGTACTCCATGTACTGAGTGAAAGAGAAAAGTTAATTATCCAATATACCTACCTTGATAACCTGAGCCAAAAGGAAGCAGGAGACAAGCTGGGAATATCACAAATGCATGTATCACGACTTCAAAGAAGAGCCATCAAGAAGCTACAAGAAGCAATTCATGCAGAAAACAATAATTCGGAGTATATTACATGATCCAACAGTTCAACGACAAAATTGAACTTTATGCTTACCAGACAATTAAAGAAGGTAAATTAGAGTGCGGTGACAGCTATTACTATACTGCCACCGATGATTATTTTGTCTGTGTGGTAGCTGATGGGTTAGGGTCTGGGCAATACGCACACGAAGCTTCTGCGGCGGTTGTGGCTGTAGTAGAGGAACACCATCATGAAGATGTCGATACTCTTATGAAGTACTGCAACAATATATTGGTGCAAAAAAGGGGAGCAGCTGTATCGATTTTCAAGGTTTTTTTCGGTACAAACGAATTCGTCTACAGCTGTGTCGGGAATATCCGATTCTTCCTCTATTCACCAAACGGCAAACTGACATATCCATTGCCGGTAACAGGATATTTGTCAGGAAAGCCGCAAGTATTTCACACCCAAAGATTCGTTTTTGAACCGGAATCAAAGTTCCTGATTTACTCAGATGGTTTTGATATCCACGGGGCAAAATCTTTATTGAAGGGTTACAGATCAGTAGCAGCCATCGCAGAACAAATAAAAAGCGATTACGAAAATTCAATGGATGATGCAACTTTTATTGTGGGAAGTCTACTATAGCCAGTGGGCTTCTTTTTGTTTTTTGCGGGAGTTTAGGGATTTAGTATGTTTGAGTTGGTCTTGAAGTTCTGGATAGGTGATTTTGTTACCGGAATTTGATTGTGAGTAGAAAAAGGGTAACAGAAAAGAGGAGGTTGTGCCCGAATTTCAGGGTGTGGCTGAAAAAGGGGAAGAGAAAAAGGAAAGCTGTTACCGGAATTTGATCGTGAGTAGAAAAAGGGTAACAGAAAAGGGGAAGTTGTGCCCGAAAATCAAGGTGTGGCTGAAAAAGGGGAAGAGAAAGAGGGAAGCTGTTACCGAAATTTGTTGTGAAGTAGGAAAAGGGTACAGAAAAGATGAAGTTATGCCCGTATGACAAGGTGCAGCTGAAAAACGGTAAGAGAAATCTCAATGCTGTTACCAAAAATCCAAATTGAGCAATTAAATAGGAAGAATTATGACAGTACATAATGGTAAAGCGATAGAAGCGTAATAACATGCGAATTAATACCGAGTAACCAACCTCCTTACTACTCCCTATAAACACAGTAGCAATTTTGGTACACTATAATGAGGGATAAGAAAATCACTTATCCAATAAAGATATGGAGGATTGACTCTTGAATCAAACGATGGAAAAGCAGGATCAATACGTAAGTATCATTGCCAAAGAGCAATCAATAACATCTAAACAAGTGCAGAGCGTAATATCTCTCATTAATGAAGGGAATACTGTCCCGTTCATTGCCCGCTATCGGAAAGAAATGACCGGTGCGCTTGATGAAGTGCAAATTCGGGACATAGTTGAAAGATGGCAATACATACAGAACTTAGAGCAGCGCAAAGAAGAAGTCATCAGGCTGATCGATGAACAGGAAAAGTTGACGGAAGAACTTAGGACAAGCATTGAAAAAGCAATCAAGCTCCAGGAAGTAGAAGATTTGTATCGTCCCTACAAACAAAAACGGAGAACGAAAGCAACAGTTGCGAAGGAGAAAGGTCTCGAACCTCTTGCCTTATGGATGCTCGAGTTTCCGGTGAACGGCAGCCTCGAACAAAAAGCGGCTGAATTTTTATCAGATGAAAAAGGTGTAACATCTGCCGAGGAAGCAATTGCTGGGGCAAAGGATATCATTGCTGAAATGGTTTCCGATGATGCTGACAGCAGGAAGTGGATCCGCAGCGAAACATTCAAATCCGGTTCCATTGAATCTGCGGTAAAGAATGAAGAGTTGGATGAGAAAAAAGTGTATGAGATGTACTATGAATATTCAGAGCCGGTAAACAAGGTTGTGCCCCACAGAATTCTTGCCCTTAATCGCGGTGAGAAAGAGGAGCTCTTAAGGGTCTCGATTAAACCCAAAACGGATTTAATCATGAACTTCCTTCAACGTAAATGGGTAAAAAAAGAGCATGCTATTACAACATCAGCGATAATAGAAGCAATAGAGGATGCCTATAAGCGGCTAATCCAGCCGTCCATTGAGCGTGAAATCAGGAATGAACTTACGGAAAAAGCAGAAGAACAGGCCATCCACATCTTTTCGGAAAATCTGAGGAAACTGCTGCTTCAGCCGCCGTTAAAAGGAAAAGTTGTCCTCGGGGTGGACCCAGCGTTCAGGACCGGCTGCAAGCTAGCTGCGGTAGATGAAACAGGGAAGGTTCTATCAATCGGTGTTATTTACCCGCATACTTCCAGTTCGAAAAGCACCGAAGCCCGCGAGAAATTCATAAAAGTACTGAAGGATTATAATGTCGAAATGGTGGCAATCGGTAACGGTACAGCTTCCAGGGAAACAGAACAATTCGTATCTGATATCCTGAAGGAATTAGATACAGAAATTTATTACCTGATTGTCAATGAAGCAGGGGCGAGTGTGTATTCGGCATCAGACCTTGCACGTGAAGAATTCCCGAACTACCAGGTAGAAGAGCGAAGCGCAGTTTCAATCGCGCGCCGTTTGCAGGATCCACTGGCTGAACTTGTTAAAATTGACCCTAAATCAGTAGGTGTCGGACAGTACCAGCATGATGTCGGGCAGAAGAAACTCTCCGAATCTTTGACATTTGTGGTCGAGACAGCTGTTAACCAGGTAGGGGTGAATGTAAATACTGCGTCATCTTCTTTACTGCAATATGTTTCAGGTCTTTCAAAGACTGTAGCCAATAACATTGTTAAAAAGCGTGAAGAAGAAGGGAAATTCACAAGCAGAGCGCAGCTTAAAAAAATCCCTCGCCTAGGCGCCAAAACTTATGAGCAGGCAATCGGCTTCCTAAGAGTAATAGAAGGTAAAGAGCCGCTGGACCGAACTGGCATCCACCCGGAAAGCTATGGAGAAGTGAAGCAGCTGCTAGACAGCCTTGGTTTTAAAACACGTGATTTAGGAAGTGCTGCGTTAAAAGAGGCATTAGCCAAAATCAATATCGATCAGACTGCGAACGATCTTGGCATTGGCAAGCTGACACTCAAAGACATCATCGATGCCCTTGTAAGACCGGAAAGGGATCCTCGTGATGAACTGCCGACTCCACTTCTTAAGAAAGATGTTCTTAAGCTTGAGGATTTAAAAACGGGCATGGAGTTACAAGGAACAGTCCGTAACGTAGTAGACTTCGGGGCTTTTGTTGATATCGGTGTTAAGCAGGATGGCTTGGTCCACATCTCTAAGCTTAGCAATAGATTCGTTAAACACCCGCTGGATATCGTATCAGTTGGGGACATCGTAACAGTCTGGGTTGACGGTGTTGACCATAAGAAAGGGCGAGTAGCATTGACTATGCTTAAGCCGGAGCAAGCTTAAATGAAAAGACTGCAGGATTTTCTTGCAGTCTTTTGTTATGGGAAAATACGCCTAAAGCAAAAGACTTCAAACAACTAATAGCCTTGTTTATTCCTGTAAAAAAACCAGCATTGATTCAGCAGTTTAATTTGGTATCGATTTTTTTCATAGAAGGCTCGTTTCATTTGATTCTGGAACCAGACAGGCATAACAATACCTCCTTTAGATAATACGAGAAAAGGTATCCTTAATATATGCTATAATGGGTTGTCATGTTTCTATAAAAGGCAGGCGTTTTATTATGATGACAGATCAGCATTTACACAACCTAGTTGTTAAAATATCTGCAGAGCAATTCCATAAGCCATTCAGGCATAGAGCGTTCTTTAATCCGAGACTCCGTACAACAGGCGGACGCTATATGCTGCGAAGCCATAATATTGAAATAAACAGGAAGTACTTTGAGCAATTAGGCGAACAGGAATTGATTGGGATCATTAAGCATGAATTATGCCATTACCATCTTCATTTAGAGGGAAAGGGCTACAAGCATCGTGATAAAGATTTCAGGGAGCTGATGAAACAAGTCGGGGCACCGAGATTTTGCTCCATGCTGCCTGAGGAGAAGAAAAAAAGTTTGCAACAGAGAATTGTCATTTATCAATGCAGCAATTGTAAAATGGAGTATCACCGAAAACGATCAATGAATACTGAAAGATATGTATGCGGAAAGTGTCGGGGAAAGCTGATAAAGGTGAAAGAAATGTTGATAGAATAGCGTTTTTACAATGAGGAAAAAACAAATGAAAAACTTTTAAAAACCAGCTTGACTTTTACTATGCACCTACCTATAATAGTAAGAGTCGACAAGACAGCGACACAGTCTTCTAAAGAGCTTTTAAGAAGACAATTAATATTTTTCCGCAGTAGCTCAGTGGTAGAGCACTCGGCTGTTAACCGAGCGGTCGTAGGTTCGAATCCTACCTGCGGAGCCATTAATTCTATGGTATGGGGAAGTACTCAAGAGGCTGAAGAGGCGCCCCTGCTAAGGGTGTAGGTCGGGTAACCGGCGCGAGGGTTCAAATCCCTCCTTCTCCGCCAGAACACTTTTATTAATGGCCCCTTGGTCAAGCGGTTAAGACACCGCCCTTTCACGGCGGTAACACGGGTTCGAATCCCGTAGGGGTCACCATCTACTTTCATTTCTTCAAATAAATATTGGTCCCGTGGTGTAG
>NZ_JBAVFI010000110.1:0-2289 GCF_049588175.1 Mesobacillus sp. | reverse complement strand
GGCAGCCAAAAAGTTTGAATATGATATAGACTCCTATATAGCAGAGAAGTCTCCGATCGTGAAAGAATTAGAGCAAAAAGCACTGCAATGGCGGCCGCTTTAATCTAGATATAAATTGCACCTGGCGCTAAAGGGCAAAGGAGTATATGCATTGCATGCAAATGTTATACGATACTGATGCTTGCTAAGAGAAATTTAATAAGGTTGATAAGTGAAAGCGCCTGGGATGCTGTTCCAGGCGTTTATTAGATTACAGAATTGGAAGAAAAGGAACGGAATTTCCAAGTTGCGGGATTTCGACAAAATCTCGCGGAATTAGGATGCTTCTTTGCGGAAACAATGATAATCTTGCGGGATTTCGACAAAATCCTGCGGAATTAACTTCACGTCAATAACTTTATTAAAAATTACACCTGAGAAATCATATGTTTTCCAGGCCGTTACTCTTCAGCAATGCTAAAAAAATAAAAGGAACACCTTAAGTGAACATTTCATCACGAAAGGTATTCCTTTTTATTTAAAAATCTCAAGTTTCATTCAAGTTTCAGAAAAAATTATCTATGCTGGTCATACTTATTAGCTTTTGTCAGTGATCTGATCAGTTTGATTTCTTCCTCTGTCAAAGGCTGGCTATTGGCTGCTCTTGCATTTTCCTTTATTTGTTCAGGGGAGCTTGCGCCAGCTACGACAGATGCAACTGCAGGCTGGGCCAGATTATATTGGATAGCAACATCAGCTAAAGATCTGGAGGAAGCCAGTTTTTCTTTTAACACAGGCAGCATCTCCTGCAATTCATCGAAACTGTAATCCAGATAGCCGTTCTTCTTGATGGATTGAGAGGCTTTATTTAGCATAAAGTCACTAAGCAGTCCTTTGGCGACAGTTCCTCTTGTGACAACGCCAATGCGATTTTCCTGCAGCAGTGGTAATGCTTCTTCCTCAGGTCGTCGATCGAGGATACTATACTGCATCATCACAGAAACGATATTGGATTTGTCAATATATTCTCGGATAACATTCGGCCTGATGGATGAAATTCCATAATGCCTGATAAAGCCCTCAGTTTTTAGCTCTTCAAAAGCCTCAATCGTTTGCTCAATATTATCCTCAATGGTTCCCCCATGTAGCTGATAGAGGTCGATATAGTCAGTATTAAGGCGCTTTAAACTCTGCTTAATGGCTTCCTTGATGTACTCTTTGGAAGGGTCCCATGTCCAGCTGTCTTTTGCTTCAGTCCATCGGTTTCCAGCCTTAGTCGCAATGATGACTTGATCTCGTACATTTTTTAATGCTAATCCAACGATTTCTTCATTTTTTCCAAAATCATATAAGTCTGCTGTGTCAAAATAATTTATGCCTTCTTCGAGTGCAGCGTTAATCACTGATTCAGCTCTAAGCTGGTCAGTGCCAAGTGACATGCATCCAAGACCAATTTCGCTTACATACAAATCGGATGTCCCTAATTGACGTTTTTTCAAAAAATCACTCCGTTCCTAATGCTGATTCTATTTTAGCGAAAGGAAGGGAGTGGGTTCAACTAATCAGGATGGCGGGCGCTTTTATTGACTGTATTCACCCAGTCCTTAACAAGTTTGTGCTGCCTGCTGTATTCCTTCAGTTTGCGCTTTATTTCCCAGGCCTTTCCTGCAAGGGTAATGCCATGATCATGAACGTAAATCTTCATCTTGATACTCCTTTCAATTAAATATGGTAAAATGTATGAGCATTTGATATCGGATTAGAACAGGAGTGAAGGAATAATGAGACCGCTTGAAGAGAAAACGTTGAAAACGGAGCGAATTTTTACCGGGAAGGTGATCAGCCTGCAGGTAGACGACGTGAAGCTGCCGAATGGCAACACTTCCAAAAGAGAAATTGTCAAGCATCCTGGAGCCGTGGCGGTAATTCCTGTAACAGCTGAAAATAAAATCGTGATGGTAGAGCAATATCGCAAGGCATTAGAAAAGACGATTATCGAAATTCCTGCAGGTAAGCTTGAAAAGGGTGAAAAACCAGAGATATGTGCTGCCCGTGAGCTTGAGGAAGAAACAGGATATGAATGCGTAAACATGGAATGGCTTATTTCGTTCTATACATCTCCAGGCTTTGCGGACGAGATCATTCATGTATATAAAGCAACAGGACTATCGCAAAAAGAGAACGCTGCCACTACAGATGAAGATGAATTCGTCAATCTTGTAGAGGTTACACTTGAAGATGCGATTCAGTTAATAAAAGAACAAAAAATATATGACGCGAAAACGGCTTATGCAGTCCAATATTTACAGC